>JBFJWU010000221.1:0-5895 GCA_041623475.1 bacterium
CCGACCGCGGCGGCGATCGCCTATGGACTGGCTAACGCCGGTGGCAAACAAACGATCGTCATCTACGACCTTGGCGGGGGAACCTTTGATGTCTCGATCCTCAAGCTCGCCAACAGCGTCTTCGAGGTCGTTTCGACGACGGGTGACACGTTCCTGGGCGGCGAAGATGTCGATATCCGCCTGCTCGAAGAGCTGCTGACCAAGTTTCACGCCGACGCGGGGATCGATCTGGGAACAGACCGGCTGGCATTGCAGCGGTTGCGAACCGCCGCAGAAGAAGCCAAGATCGCTCTCAGTTTTGAGAAAGAAACCGTCATCAACCTGCCATTCATTTCCGTTACCGACGGCGGCGATCCGATCCATTTTGAAACCAAAGTCACCCGCGAAGAACTGGAAGACTGGACCCGGCCCTTGATCGCCAAGACCATTGAAATCACGGAAAAGAGCCTGGACCTGGCAGGGATGAAAAAAGCGGACGTTGACTCGGTCGTCCTTGTTGGTGGCCAGACCCGTATGCCCCTGATCCAGCGGCGGCTGGAGGAGTTTTTCGGCAAACCACCGCGCAAAGGCATCAACCCCGACGAAGTTGTAGCACTGGGTGCAGCGACCCACGCCGGTTCGCTGACCCAGACAGATAATGATCTGCTGTTAATCGACGTCACGCCCCTCAGCCTGGGTATCGCCACCCAGGGCGGCTTTTTTGCCAAACTGATCGAGCGGAACACAGCGGTCCCCTGCAAACGGCGGCATACATTTACGACCGTGCGTGACGGTCAGGACGCCGTCAACATCCAGGTATTCCAGGGTGAAGGTGACAAGGTCCAGGACAATGAGTTGCTGGGCGAATTTGTCCTGATGGGCATTCCGCAGCTGCCCCGGGGCGAGCCGCAGATCGAAGTACAATTCAGTATCAATGCCGAGGGGATTGTCAGTGTTTCTGCCAAAGACCTGGAATCCGGCAAAACCCAGCAAATTGAAGTAACAGCAAGCAGCGGCCTGACCGAGGAAGAAATCCGCAAAATGATGGCCGACCGCGACGATGCCAACGAGATTGATTTTCTCGATGATCTGGAGGATGACCCAATTGACGACCTCTGACAACAAACCCAGGAAGATTGTCCTGGCCTACAGCGGCGGACTGGACACGTCCGTCATCCTGACCTGGTTAAAAGAAGAATATGGCGCCGAGATCATCGCCTATGGAGCCGACCTGGGCCAGGGCGATGACCTGGACGAGATTCGCCAGAAGGCGTTCGATACCGGGGCCAGCGAAGCCATCATCGAAAACGTCCAGGCTGAATTTGTCGCCGATTATGTATTCCCGATGCTGCGCGGCGGTGCTGTTTATGAAGGTGTCTACCTGCTGGGAACCAGTATCGCCCGGCCATTGATCGCCAAACGCCAGGTCGAGGTGGCACGAAAGTTCGGTGCCGATGCCGTTGCCCACGGCGCAACCGGCAAGGGCAACGACCAGGTGCGGTTCGAGCTGACCTTTGCGTCCCTGGGGCCTGACCTGCAGGTTATCGCACCCTGGCGGCACTGGGACCTGGACAGCCGGACCAAGCTGCTGGAGTATGCAGAATCACACGGCATCCCCGTACCGGTCACAGCGGACAAGCCCTATTCGATTGACCAGAACCTGCTGCATACCAGCTATGAAGGTGGCATCCTCGAGGACCCCTGGCAGGGGCCACCCAGTGATATGTTTTTGACGACCGTCGACCCGAAAGACGCCCCCGACCAGGTCGAAGAGCTCGAGATCGGGTTTGAAGCAGGCGATGCGGTCACCATCAACGGCCAGGCGATGGCCCCCTGGGAGATTCTGAAGACCCTCAACGAGATCGGTGGACGCAACGGGATTGGCCGTGTGGACCTGGTGGAGAACCGGTTTGTCGGCATGAAAAGCCGCGGCGTGTACGAAACGCCCGGCGGCGAAATCCTGCACGTGGCCCGGCGGGCCGTTGAGTCCGTCACCATGGACCGTGAAGTCATGCACCTGCGGGACAGCCTGATTCCCCGTTATGCAGAGATGGTCTATTACGGATTCTGGTTTGCGCCGGAACGGGAGGCGCTGCAGGCGCTGATCGACAAGGCTGCCGAACCGGTGACCGGCACCGTTCGCCTGCAACTGTACAAGGGCAACGTAACGGTCGCCGGACGCAAGGCACCCAAAAGCCTGTATCGCGAAGACCTGAGCACCTTCGAAGCCGACACCGTCTACGACCAGTTCGATGCCGAAGGCTTCATCAAACTTCAAGGCCTGCGCCTGCGAGTCGGCGCCGCCGTCAACGACGAATAGGGCGCGTCAAAACGCACAGCGCCAGGAGGCACCCAGATCTAAAGGCCTGAAATTCGCGCAAGTTTGCCGTGGATTTGTCGATGCCCGCAAGGCGGAACGCCGCAGCAATAGCAGCGCTATTGCGAGGACGGGCGGCCGAGTACAGCGGCAAAGACGCGGCGAAATCGCGCGAATTTGCCCGCAAGGGGCGGGGCCGCAGGAATAGCATCGCTATTTCGAGGACAACGCACCGAGGACAGCGCGCGAGATGCCGTGAAGCTGCGCGCCGAAGTTAGTGGTCCCGGGAGAAGCTGTAGTGCTCAAACACCTCGGGAATCGCCTCATAAATCATATCCCTGGTCATACCGTACGATGCCAGGTCATAACTGTGGCCGCTTTTGTAGCCGCGTGCGCGTTTCGATTCCAGCGCCAGCTTGTCACGAAACTCGTCTGACAGTTCCAGGCCGAAATGATCATAGATTGTTTCGACGGCACGCTTGGGATCCGACAACAGGTCTTCGTACCGGACTTCGACAATCTTTTCTGGCGGCAGCTCTTTCTTGAGTTCAATCAACGTCTCGTAGAACTCCATGTTCATCTCGCCCAGGGCCCGGTTTTCGGGTGTGTTGCCAACGAAACGCGGCGAATGGATTTTCCACGGCATGCTGAACATACTCATGGTCGACGCAACCGATTCATACGGGTGACGGACCAGGTGGATAATCCGCGCATCCGGGACCGCCCGCAGGTACGTTCGCAGCCGGCCGGCCGCCAGGGCATTCTTGGCCAGCAAGGTCTTGTTTGTCCCGGTGGCATAGACGTGCCGTTGCAGGCAATCCCTGAAATAAGATGCCATCCGGTCCAGGATCGGATCCGGCTCGCGGTCAAGGTGGTTGATATAGCGCATGTGCAGCATCAGGAAGGGGAAAAAGATGATCGCGGCCGGCGTGTAAAGGGTCAGCATCCACCAGACCTCGTCTTCTTCGGATGCGTTCCAGCCAGCCTTGTGGACATCGTCCCAGCCGCCAAACCACAGGCGGTCCATCAGGTCGACGATTCGACCCAGCGGACGGCCGACAATCGCATCGACACTGCCCAGCCAGGCAAAAAACTTGTACGCCGAGATGGCCGTAAACAACATCTGGTACAACTTGATGTACGTAAACTGGTCATCTTCGCTCATGACCCGGTGCAGGAACGTGGTCCCGCTGCGAGGCGGCGCAATGATGAAAATTGGTTCCTTGACCTCGGTTTTGCGGTAGGCCGGGAACAGGATCATGTCGAATGCCTGCAGGATCCGGCTGAAGATCAGGATCGTAAAGATAATCAGGAACAGGGTGGTGTAGAACAGCAGGCCGCCGACGCTCAGGTACGGCCGGGTAAACACCAGTCGCCAGATATCAAAGAATGTCCGGAAATGAAAAACCATAAGTTGAAGTGCCGGTCAGGCTGCGGTGTCGAACTTTCGTCGCGTGAAAAATGCGATTCCCAGGAACCCCAGCGGCGCCATGATCATAGTCGGGACCGTAGACAGGAACGGCTCGGGGGTACCGCGCATATTATGGACAATCAGTGTCGCCGTTACCGCAAAACTGCCGGGCAGCAGGGTTGCCGCCAAGAGCGCCGGCCCACGTCCGCGGATCCCGGTTGCCAGGTTCTTGCACATTTTGACAACAAAACCACCAAAACAGAATGTATAGGCCGCCTGTTTGAGCGCCGCGACCGATGCCCACAAGGGACCATGGTCGGCATTGACAAGCCAGACAAGGGTGCCCATAAACAGGGCACCAATGATGGCCATTGGGACATCGATATATTTATCGACGAACCCGATAATCCAATCCAGCGGTCGTCCGTGCCCGAGTTCGGACGCATTCATATCGGTATGCGCTTGTGTCATGGATGGTTGCCTTTATGTTACCTGTAAAGGCCCGGATCTGCGATATTGGCTGGCGGGGCCTTGACCAAACGGTCCAATCATAACAACGGATTATCGGAATCGCGTGTCCTGCGCCCAAGACAGACAGGCCATGAGCCATTGCCCCTGGTGTTTGCTAACCTGAGGCAGGAACGACCGTCATTTCGTTACCAGCAAGGAGGCCCCTGTTGCCAGACGAGCCAATCGACTTCAGTCCCGCCCACGTCGCCGTGATTACTGTTTCGGACACGCGGACCCGTGAAACCGACAAGTCCGGGCAATTGATCTATGACCAGCTGGTGGCCGCGCGGCACGATGTCGTCGCCCGACGGATCGTGCCGGATGACCTGGCCGAGATCCAAAACGCGGCCAAGGGCCTGATGAACAGCGGCGCCTGCGATGTCATCATCCTGACCGGCGGCACGGGCCTGGCTGAACGCGATGTCACCCCGGAGGCCATTGAGCCGCTGATCGACAAGGCGATACCGGGATTTGGCGAACTGTTCCGCGCCCTCAGCTACGAGGAAATCGGCTCGTCGACCATCCAGAGCCGCGTCGGCGCCGGATTCGCCGGCCGCACCCTGGTCTTTTATTTGCCCGGGTCCACCGGAGCGTGTCGGCTGGGGATGGAAAAGATCATCCTGCCGCAGATCGACAACACCCATAAGCCCTGCAATTTCCGTGAAGTGATGCCGGCGTCGCTGGAACGAACGCTGGCCTGATTGGCCGTCAGCTGCGCCGCTGGCGCAGCGCCTCGTACAGGACCAGTGCCGTGGCGGTTGCCACATTCAGTGAATCAGCCTGTCCGGACATGGGGATCGACACCAGGACGTCGGCGTGTTCCCGCCAGAACCGGCTGACGCCGGCAGCTTCCGGACCGGCGACGATGGCAAGATTCCCGGACAGATCCGCATCCCAGTAGACCGTATCCGCATCAGGCGTGGCCACAACGGTTCGGCCGCCGCGCGTCCGTAAAAAGTCGAATGTCTCCTGGTTGCCGGCCTCGGCACACGGTACCGAAAACAACGCTCCCTGGCTGGCGCGGACCACGTTGGGATTGTTCAGGTCGGTCGTCGGGTCGGTCAGGATCAGCCCCGTTGCACCCGCAGCATCTGCCGTCCGCAGCATCGTGCCCAGATTGCCGGGCTTTTCAATCGCCTCGGCGACGATCAGCAGGTCCGGTGACCCATCGGGAAGATCTGCCAGAGCGCGTCCAACTTGTGGCCCGACCGCAAGGACGCCGTCCGGGTGCTCCCGGTACGCAATTTTCTGAAAAACAGGAACGGTGGTGGTCGCCAGCGGAACCCCGGATGCATCCAGGTCAGACACCAGTCCAGGGGTCGCGCCATCGGCGTAAAGCTCCGGACAGATGTACAGCTGGTCCGGGACATAACCCGCCGCAACGGCCCGCGACAATTCCCGCAGCCCCTCGATCAGCACCACCCCGGCCCGATCCCGGTGCCGCCGCTGGCGCAGGCGAACCAGATCCTTGACCGTCGGGTTCTGCAGGCTGCTGAGGATGGTCATGGCGACCCGTCTGGAAGCATCATGTTCATTGGATCTTCATCATGCCAGCCCAGGGTCCGCATGGCACAAAAAAAAGGGCCCGGATTGCTCCGGGCCCTGATGGGCTAAACGTTGACCCAGCGTTTTACGGCTGGAATTCCTGGGCACCGATGTCATAGGCGCTGCCCGCCGG
>JBFJWU010000222.1:0-5890 GCA_041623475.1 bacterium
CAGTGCGTAGCCTACGTGTCCGTTGTGATCGCCCACAACTACTATTGCGCTGAAACTGAATCGCCGGCCACCACTTACGACCTTTGCGACCCTGGCAATATTGACCACCTGCTCAGTCAGCTCCTCGCTGCTGTCAGGACGGACAAACTTGCTTACGCGCTTGGGAAATACAACTTCGCCAAATTCCACCGTAGACTCCTATAATTTCAGGCCGGCTTCGCGCGCGGCATCGGCAAGGGCCTTGACCCGTCCGTGGTACTTATACCAGCCCTTGTCGAAGACAACCGAATCGATTTTTTTCTCTTTGGCCGCGGCCGCAATAACACGACCCAGTTCTGCGGCAGCATCTGCACCCTTTGCAGAACCATCTACCTTGAACCCTTTGGCCGACGTTGACGCAGATGCCAGAGTGACGCCCGCACGATCGTCAATCAATTGAACACTGATCGAACGATTGCTGCGAAACACGCTCATTCGCGGCCGTTCGGCGGTGCCGACGACCTTCTTGCGAACACGGAACTTTCGCCCGACTCGCCGACTGCGCTTTTGATTTTGAAGGTTTGCTGCCTTCATCGAATTACTCCGTTCACTTATCCGACCCCGGTCTTGCCAGCTTTGCGGCGGACGCGTTCGTCAGCGTACCGAATTCCCTTGCCTTTGTAAGGCTCAGGAGGCCGGACTTTTCTGATTTCAGCAGCAACCTGACCAACCTTTTGTCGATCGATACCACTGACGATCACTTTGGTCTGGTCCTGGACATCGACATCGACATCGACGGGGACTGTGTAATTGACCGGGTTACTGTAGCCGACACTGATTTCCAGATCCTTGCCAGCAACCTTGGCCCGGTACCCGACACCCTCGATCCGCAGTTCACGAGTAAAGCCGGCGCTGACACCGGTAACCATGTTCTGGACCAGGGCGCGGGTCAACCCGTGAAATGCGCGGGTCTGGCGATCATCGCGCTCGCGCTCAATCTGGACCGATGCGTCTTCCTGCTTCAGGACGATTCCCAGCGGAATCTGCCACTCAAGCTGCCCCTTTGGGCCCTTTACGGTCAAATCCCGTCCATTGAGCGCCAGCTCCACGCCGGAAGGCACTGCAATCTGCTTATTTCCAATACGGCTCATCGGTAATCTATTCCTACCAGATATTACAAAGGACTTCGCCACCGGCTCGCGCTGCCCGCGCGTCGCGTCCGGTGACTACGCCCTGGGACGTACTGATTACAACAACGCCCAAGCCTGAACGCACTTGGGGAATTTCTTCGTGCCCGCAGTACACGCGCCGCCCGGGTTTGGATACTCGCTCGAGTCCTTCAATAACAGGCTGGCCATTGCTGTCGTACTTCAACGTCAGATGGAGAACGCCCTGTTTGTTGTCATCGGTCCAACTGAAGTCCTCAATATATCCTTCTTCTTTGAGAATCTCGGCAAGTCGCTTCTTCAGCTTGCTGCCCGGGACAATGGTATGACGCTGACGGGCTGTCAGCGCATTACGAATCCGGGTCAACATGTCTGCAACTGGGTCAGTTACCACGTTCCGGGCCCCCTACCAACTGGCTTTGCGCATGCCGGGAATCTGACCCTGATTGGCCATCTCCCGCAAACAAACGCGGCACAGGTTATATTTCCGATATACGGACTTGGAACGACCGCACCGGCCACACCGGGTATACTTGCGAACCTTGAATTTGGGCTCGCGCTTCTGCTTGGCAATAATTGCTTTTCTAGGCACTTGCTGAATTCCTCTCAGGACCTGAACGGCATTCCGAGGTGCTTCAATAATGCAAAGCCTTCCTCGTCGGTTTCCGCGGTCGTCACAATCGAAATGTTCATCCCCCGGATCTTATCTACTTTTTCCATCGATATTTCCGGAAATACGATTTGTTCCTTGATTCCCAGGTTGTAGTTGCCGCAACCGTCGAAGGCACGCGGACTGACACCACGAAAGTCACGCACACGTGGCAGCGCGACCGAAATCGTACGATCGAGGAACTCCCACATTCGCTGACGCCGCAACGTAACGAATACACCAATGGGCATCCCTTCGCGCAGCTTGAATCCGGCGATAGAGACCTTTGCACGGGCAATCACAGGTCGCTGGCCGGTAATTGCACCCAGCCACTCCTGGGTTGCTTCCAGAGTCTTGATGTTCTGGACCGCCTCACCCAACCCGACATTGACCGAAACCTTGACCAGGCGCGGCACGCCATTAGGATTCTTGTATTCCCCGTCTGCGATCATCGCCGGGACGACCGTGCTCGTATACTTTTCAAATAATCGCGCCATGATTAACCTTCCAGGGTTTCCCCGGATGCCCGCGAAATGCGCACACGCTTGCCATCATCCAGAATCTTTCGCCCAATCCGGGCGGCTTTCTGCTCTGTGCCATCCCAGATCATTACGTTCGAGATATGGACCGGCATCTCTTTTTCTACAACACCGCCCTGCGGGTTCTTCTGCGAGGGTCGCTGATGGCTCTTGACCTTGTTGACGCCCTCGACAACGACCCGACCGCGGTCACGATCAACCTTGAGTACCTTACCGCGCCGTCCGCGATCATCACCCGCGATGACAACGACTTCGTCGCCGCGTCGGATTGAATACGTACGGGGGACAGTTGGCTGTGGCCGACCCACTACAGAACCTCCGGAGCGAGTGAAATTATTTTCATAAACTTGCGGCCACGCAATTCCCTGGCAATCGGCCCGAAGATACGCGTGCCCAGCGGTTCGTTGTTTGCATTGATCAAGACGGCACTGTTGACGTCAAAGCGGATATAGCTGCCGTCACGTCGACCGACTTCCTTGCGCGTCCGAACGACGACCGCTTTGTGAACCGTGCCTTTGCGGACGCGACTGTTCGGAATCGCTTCCTTGACCGTTACGACTATCACATCGCCAACTGATGCGTAACGACGCTTGCTGCCACCAAGCACCTTAATGCACTGGACTCGCTTGGCGCCGCTGTTGTCAGCAACATCCAACATGGTTTGCATCTGGATCACGGCAATCTACCTTGCTTTTTCCAGCACCTGGGTAACAGCCCAGCGTTTGGTTTTCGACAATGGACGGGTTTCAACCAGCTGCACACGGTCGCCAACGCCACACTGGTTCGTTTCATCGTGAGCGTGATAGCGCTTGCTGGTCCGAACGTATTTCTTGTATACCGGATGTTGCTCGCGGGTTTCTACGTTCACAACCACGGTCTTATCCATGGCGCTGGAACGCACGACACCGACGATCGTCCGGCGATTCTGATTATGCGAACTCATTCGGACACACCTTCCTGATGTTTTTTCTCGTGCCGAACAGTCAAAACACGAGCGAGTTCCTTGCGAGCCTGACGATATCGCGCCAATCCGGACGCATCCGAATGAAGACGCATACGCAGATCAAAGATCTCGCGCCGCAACTCCTGTTCGCGATCATCCAGTTCGATGACCGGAAGGTCCCTGAATTCTGCTCCGGTTGTCACGTGGTCAGCTCCGTTTTACAAATCTGGTTTTGACGGGCATCTTGTGAGCGGCCAGGCGCATTGCCTCTTTGGCCAGTTCTTCGGTGACACCGTCAAGTTCATAAATAATTCGCCCGGAACGCACCGGAGCAACCCAGAATTCCGGGTTTCCCTTGCCTTTACCCATCCGGGTTTCCGCCGGCTTGGAGGTAATCGGCTTATCAGGAAACACGCGAATCCAGACCTTGCCACCACGACGTATATATCGCGTAATGGCGATTCGACCTGACTCGATCAGCCGGCTGGTCAACCGTCCGTGACCAACCACCTGCAGCCCGTACGTACCAAACGCCAGCGTGCTGCCGCGGGTTGCTTTTCCGCGGATCCGCCCTTTTTGAACCTTGCGGTACTTTGGCCTGTTTGGCATTAACATGATCTAATCTCCTCAGGAAGGCCGTGGTTCGCCCATGGTCTGCCCGGACCGATTGGACTTGTACTCTTCACCCTGAAACACCCAGACCTTGACGCCGATAACGCCGTACTTGGTCCGGGCTACCGTGAACCCATAATCAATATCCGCACGCAATGTCTGCAACGGCAGTCGGCCAACCCGATACCATTCGATTCGCGCCATATCCGCGCCGCCAAGCCGCCCCGCACAGCGGACCTTGATCCCTTCGACGCCAAACTTTAGCGCGTTCGAAATTGCCTTTTTCATCGCCCGCCGAAAACTGACACGGCGTTCCAACTGAACGGCGATAGCCTCACCGATCAATTGTGCGTTGGTTTCAGGGCGCGGTACTTCGCGAATCTCCAACTGGACCTCACGGGGCACCAGTTGCTGCACCTCTTCGCGCAGACCCTCAATGGCCTCGCCCTTACGGCCGATGGCCAACCCAGGCCGTGCCGTAAAAATCTTGACGGTCATCGCCTGCGGCCCGGATCGCTCGATTTCAATTCGCGCAACGCCAGCATGAAACAGCCGCTGTTTTACAAAGTTCCGCACTTTTTCGTCTTCGTGCAGGAACTCAGCAACCTGGGGGCCTTCCGCAAACCATCTTGCGTCCCAGTCGCGGGTAATCCCGACGCGAAAACCTACTGGATGTACTTTCTGTCCCACTTAACCTTCCTTAGCGCTCGTCCAGAACCAGTGTGATATGACAGGTTCCGCGGCGGATCTGGTAGGCCCGCCCCTGAGCCCGCGGCCGAATGCGTTTCAGCGCCGGCCCCTCGTTTACATACGCTTCCTTGACATAAAGAATGTCCAGGTCCATTGATCCTTCGTTTTCGGCATTTGCAACAGCAGAATTCAGTAACCGCAGGACGTGGTCCGAGGCACGGCGCGACGAAAACTCCAGCAAGTTGGCAGCTGTCTCTACAGACTGCCCGCGGATCTGGTCAACGACGTACCGGGCCTTCCGAGCCGGAATCCGTGCATAGCGCAATGTCGCCTGGGCACCCATTGATCAGCGTCCCGCCCGCTTGTCACCAGCGTGACCGCGGAATGTGCGCGTCGGCGAAAATTCGCCCAGCTTGTGGCCAACCATATCTTCGGTTACGAACACCGGAATAAAGCTTTTGCCGTTGTGAACTGCAAAGGTCATTCCAACCATGTCAGGCGAGATTGTTGAACGCCGGGACCAGGTCTTGATGACACCGCGACCACCCGCGTGACGCTCGATCTTGCGCGTCAGGCTCGGCTCGATATATGGACCTTTTTTAATAGAACGTGGCATCTCTTACTTCCTTGCCTGTAAAACCTAGCGCCGGTTTCGGCGCCGGACAATCATCCGGTCGCTCGACTTGCGTCGCTTGCGGGTTCGGTATCCCTTTGTTGGCACGCCCCAAGGAGTCTGCGGGTGGTTCCCCTTGCCACGGCCTTCACCACCACCATGCGGATGGTCAACCGGGTTCATTGCCATACCACGAACAGAAGGACGCCGCCCCAGCCAACGCGATCGGCCAGCTTTTCCGAGTTTGATATTGCCGTGCTCAATATTGCCAACCTGTCCAACCGTTGCCCAGCAACGACCATTGACGTATCGCATCTCTCCGCTGGGGAGCCGCAGCAGCGTGTTGCCTTTTTCCTGCGCCATAATCTGGGCGGAGGTCCCGGCCCCTCGACACATTTGAGCACCCTTGCCGATCTTCATCTCGATAGCGTGGACGGTTGCACCCGTCGGCAGGTCCTGCAGCGCCTTGGCATTTCCAGGCTTTACCTCTGCATCAACACCGGCTTCAATCGGGTCACCAACCTTGACACCCAACGGTGCCAGGATATATCGTTTATCCCCGTCTCGATAGTGCAACAAGGCGATATTGGCCGACCGGTTTGGATCGTATTCCACAGCTGCAACCGTCGCCGGCACACCGGCCTTATCCGAACGACGAAAGTCAATTGTCCGGAATCGGCGCTTGTGGCCACCGCCACG
>JBFJWU010000223.1:0-5878 GCA_041623475.1 bacterium
ACGATCCAGAACACCGCCGACGGAATCAAAACCATCTACGCGCGCTACTGCGACGCCGCCAACAATTGCGTTGGACCGTTCAGCGACACGATCGTCCTGGATACCGGTGCGCCCAGCGGCAGCATCAGTATCAACGTCAGCGAAACCAACCAGTCAACAATCACGCTCAACCTGACCGCCGCCGACACCGGCAGCGGTGTCCAGCACATCCTGCTGGCCGACACACAGGCGGGGCTGGACACGACCAGCAGCACCACCTTTGAAGCGACCAAGATCTGGACGCTCAACAACGAAGGCAGCAACACCATCTGGTACCGGATCGTTGACCAGGCGGGTAACGCCAGCAGCGACAAAAGTGCGACCATCACCCTGGACCAGACGGCGCCCAACAGCCTGTTTATCCAGATCAACGGTGGCGACAGCGCCACCGCCGACCCGTCGGTCAACGTCGACCTGACGGCGGTAGACGCCGACGAGATGCTGATCAGCCAGGACCCGGCCTTTTCAGGTGCTGGCTGGGTACCCTACGCCGCCAACATCACCCTGGGGCTGACGGGTGCGGACGGCACCAAGACGGTCTACGCCAAGTTCCGCGACAACGCCGGCAATGTGGGTGGCCCTGTTAACACCAGTATCACCCTGGATACCAAAGCCCCCAGCGGCATCAGCCTGGGTGGCCCGCAGGCCAGCAGCAGCACGACCGTCAGCCTGAGCCTCACGGCCAGTGACCCCAACGGCCCGATCCAGGTCCGCCTGAGCGAAAACGCCGACCTGACCGGTGCGGGCTGGCAGGCCTTTGCCACCAGCATCGCGTACCCGATTACCACCGCCGGTGACGGCAGCAAGACCATCTACGGCGCCTTCCGGGATGGCCTGGGTAACGAAAGCATCACCTACAGCCACAGTGTCGAAATCGACACCACCGCCCCGCAGAATCCCGGCATCACAATCCAGCAAAGCCCGTGGGCGACGGCCAACACCATCACCCTGCAGCTGAGCGCCGGCGGTGCCGACGAAATGATCATCAGCGAACAGAACGACTTCAGCGACGCCAGCTGGGACAACTTCAGCCTGACCAAAACCTACACCCTGAGCGCAGGGCAGGGGGCCAAGACGGTCTATGTCCGCTTCCGGGACGACGCCGGCAACACCAGCACCATTACCAGTGCGACGACCACCCTGGACAGCCAGGCACCAGCGGCACCCAGCCTGGTCCTGGCCGGTGGCGTGGCCACCACCGGCAGCCGCACCGTATCGGTCGCGATCACGCTGCCGACCGGAGACGAGACCGACATGCAGCTCAGCGAAGACAGCGGCTTTGCGGGTGCCGTCTGGGTGAGCGTGACCAGCGCCACCACCTTTGAACTGAGCGCCGGCAGCGGCATCAAACAGGTTTACGTCCGCACCCGTGATGCCGCCGGCAACACGAGCCCCAGCGGCAACGACCTGATTGAACTGGATACCACGCCGCCCAACACACCGACCGTCGAGATCGACGGCGGCAACAGCACCACCGCCGATCCAAATGTGGCCCTGTCGATCCTGGGTGGTGTCGGCGGTGACGAAATGCTGGTGGCCAATGACGCCGCCTTCAGCGGTGCCACTTGGAAGCCCTACAACGCGGTCGTTGCCAGCCACAGCCTGACCAGCGGTGACGGCGTCAAGACCATCTACGTCAAGCTGCGCGATGCTGCCGGCAACGTCGGTGACGTCGGCACCGACACGATCATCCTGGATACCGGTATCCCCGGCAGTCCCCAGATCCTGATCAACGCCGGGCAGGATTACACCAACGACGCCAATGTGGCACTAAGCCTGTTTGCCCAGAACGCCGACGAAATGCGCATCAGCCAGAACAGCAACTTCGCTGGTGCCAGCTGGATCGCCTTTAACAGCAGCTTCAACTATCCATTGACCGGCGGTGAAGGCACCAACACTGTCTACGTCGAATACCGGGATGCCGCGCTTAATACCACCGGACCCGTCAGCGATGACATCATCCTGGATAGCACCCCGCCAACGATCGACAACGTGACCATCAATAACAACGACAGTGGCACCAATAACGCGGCCGTTGACGTTACCATCACAACCAGTGACGCCACAGAGATCCAGCTTGCCCAAAATGCCGCCTTCAGCGGTGCATCCTGGGTACCTGTTACAGACAGTGTGACCGTGATCCTCAGTGGTGCCGATGGTAACAAGACAGTCTATGTCCGTGGCCGTGACGAAGCCGGCAACGTGGGCAGTGCCAACAGCGACGTGATCCTGCTGGATACCACCCCGCCGACGATCGCCAGTGTCGCGATTAACGCCGGTCAAGCCGCCACCAATAACACCGGGATCACCGTTGACATCACGGCCTCGGGCAACCCGGCGACGATGTCGATCTCGGACGAATCCGGAGAACTCTACAACGGAGCCTACAACGCCAGCCAGGGTGTGTTGCTCAGCGGTGGTGACGGCAGCCGCACGGTGACCGTCAGACTGTGGGATTCCCTGCAGAATGGACCGGCCAGTGGCTTTGACTCGATTGTGATTGATACCGTTCGACCCAACATATCCATCGCCATCGATAACGGTGCGGCCCGTACGGCCACCAGTACAGTGGTCCTTAACCTGACCGGAGCCGACAGTGGTACCGGCGTCGACGGCATCTACCTGGGTAACAGCCACAGCGATGCCCTGGCCGCAGCCGCGGTGGAATTCGCACCGACCAAAATCTGGAGCCTGTCCGGCTTTGCCTACGGCGTTGAAGCCACCCGCCAGGTCTGGGCCATTGCTCGCGATGCCGCCGGTAACCGCAGCATTGCCACCAATGACATCATCACGCTGGATACCCTGGCACCCACCGGCAACATCAGCAGCCCGGCGGTGGTCACCAACGACACCCTGATCCCCGTTGACCTTAGCTACAGCAGCGATGCCGTAGACATGAAACTGTCCAGCGGTGCCGCCTGTGCTGGCGGGTCGTGGGTCGGTGTGACGAATGAAACCCTTTGGAATATCCCCAGTCTGGATGGTGAGCATTTTTTCAGTGTTCGGTATCGGGATTCGGTAGACAACCAGAGCAGCTGCCTGGCCAGCAGTGTGACGATTGATACGACTGGGCCAACGCCGGCCAGCCTAGTGGTAACAGGCAATGCCGAGGCGCTGGACGGTTACACCAACCAGGTCACCCTCTACATCGATACGGCAGCAAATTTTGCGGATTGCGCGGGATTTGATATTGCCGAGGACGTGGGCATCGTTAATGCCACCGATAGCGTCTTTTCCTGCAATGTCACCGACCATGCCTACGAACTGGTAGACCAGGATGACGGCACCCACGTGATCTATGTCCGTTACTACGACATGCTGGGCAACCCGGGACCGGTTACCAGTCAGATGATTGAGCTGGACCGCAGAACACCAATTGCTTCTTCTGGAAGTTTTGCTATTGATCAGGCGCCATACACAAACGATCCAGATATTGATTTGACGATGAGCGCCGCCGGTGCAGATTTAATGTCAATTACTTCGGGCAACACCTGTGAACAAAACTGGGAAGCTTACAACGGCCAGGTAAATTACACGTTGGAGCAATCCATTGTCATACTGGATGAAAATTTTGAATCTGGACTGGGGACAACGAACTGGCCTCTGGGAGAACGCTTTGGCAACGTCGGGACCTGGGGCGGCGGATCAAACTATCCTTCAGGAGCAAATGGCGCCTATGTCTGGGGCGGTGGCGGAGGCACAGATTCCTATTTCGCAAGCCTGGATCTCTCTGGCCAGGCCGTGACCGGATATTCGTTCTGGTACGAACGTGGTTCCGGAGGATTCTCGCCGGCAGCCGGTGATCAGCTTTTCTTTGAAGTATTCAACGGGTCTACATGGAACGTTCTGCACACATTCGAATCTACTGACGGGTCATCAACTGATTTTACGTTTGTAAGCGGTTCACTGGCACCAGGCACAGAACATATCAGGTTTCGGTTGAATGCTGCGGTCAATCTCGGCGCGCTTTTCCTGATCGATGATGCGCGGGTTTACGGCATCGGCGCGACGCCATCTGACGGGCCCTACACCGTGTCAGTCGCATTTTCCGACAATGCCGGAAATGTGTCAGATTGCTTTTCCCGGCAAATCACGTTAGATACCGTGTTGGACGAGTCACCTGTGTGGGCCGCATATGTAACCGGCGCCGAAGGGCGATCAGACCTGACGGCATTCCAGGAGGTTACTCTTACACTGTCCGGAGTCGACAGCGACGTTGACGAGGTGCTTGTATCGAATCTTTCCTCGTTCGCTGGCTCCAGTTGGCTGGATGTTTCGGAGGCGACGGAATGGATCGTTACCGCCGGAGACGGGATTAAAGACATTTACGTAAAAATTCGTGATCGTGCTGGCAATGAGGGGCAAACAAGTGTCCAGATAACCTTGGACCAGACGGCGCCCGATCCTCCGGTCATCCAGGTAGCTGATATCGATGGTGACGAGTTTGCAATATCGACAACGACAGTTGAGTTATTGTGGACGCAACCCGGCGGCGTCGATACGTTTGAACTGCAGAGGCAAGTCGTTGATATCGAAGAGAATTTCTTTACAATTCAACCGTCGCTCCCTGCGGCGCAGTCGACGTACAAGGATGACGTCACCCAAACCGGATATACGCATCGATATCGTATTCGGGGCATCGATGAAATCGGCAACGTTTCGGGCTGGTCGGCGTTGGTAGAAGATACACCATTCGATCCCATCGGCCACATTGTCTGGACTCTGGGATTGGAACAAAAGTACCGGTTTGGATTTAAGCCAAATCAGGGTACGTTTTTTGTTCAGGCCGTCTATGAGTATCAAGACGAGAACCTGTCGGATGTCGTCGAAGTTGTGGCAAACGATGTCCCGTATTGGACGTTGGACTGGCCGACGGACACTAGGTGGAACGAGAAACTTACGATCAGGACCGCGAACCAGAACAATTCGCTGGTCTACGAGTCTGAATTCAAATTGAGTCGGAACGTTCGGGAAATTGCCCACGTAGGTGGCGACACAGGGCAGGGGCCGGATACAGTTGTGGACCGGTTCGGCAGGGTCCATACGGTGTTTTATGAAGGTTGGGACGGAATCATTTACTACGGTCTGCGCGAACACGGGGCCTGGACGGTTGAACCTGTGACGCCGCGAGGAGACATAACAGGGTGGGCCTACGAAGCGGACAGATACGCTTTGTCGGTCAGTACTGACGGCACGCCGTATATTGCCGCGTATGCCTTCAACGCAACCCAGGAGATTCATCTGTATCAGAAAGTCAGTGGAAACTGGCAATACGAAATCATCGATGACGGCGATCGCATGTGGTATCGACCTGACATGAAGTTTGATCCAGATGGATATTTGCATTTGATGTATACCACTTCGGGATTCACACCGGGGGATCGGACCCTGCGCCACGTGTCAAATGACAGCGGCAGTTGGGTGACGGCGACTGTCGACAGCGGGTTTGCGTCCGCACCACGTGACGCAGGGGCCGCAATTGATTCCAATGGTGATCTGCACGTGGCTTACCATGCAGACGGGCTTCGCTATGCCGAATACAGCGCCGGCTCATGGGTAACGGATGTTATTCATTCAACGTTTGATGATGCCTATTTGCCGTCCATTGCCGTTGAGGATGGTGGTACGGTGCATATTGCCAGCCAGGATGAATCCGCCAGCGATGTGTTGCATCACTACGGTACGATTGGCAGTTGGACGTCGGAGATTGTCGATGACGAGTACGGGGATCGTCAAAACAACGGCGACATCTTTGTCGACGAAGATGGGAACGTGCATATTATCTATAAGGAACGTTCGTTTGCCGACGGGATTATGTACGCCCACAACACCACCGGCG
>JBFJWU010000224.1:0-5870 GCA_041623475.1 bacterium
CCCGCATCCAGGTTGATTTGCATTGTTGCCGCGTCCGGAGCCAGGTTGACCAGGAACGAAGCCGTCGTCAGCGGCGAGTAGTTTCGCTGCAAGACAGTTGTAGACATCTGGATCAGGCGACCGCCGGTCGGTCCATAATTTGCTTCGCCGACGTAAATATCCGGCAGGCCATCCTGGTTGCGGTCGCGGTCCAGGATCAGGTCATCGCCAAAGCGATCAAAGGTCTCTGTTGCGTACTCGATGGACAGGAGGGCGCCGTCGGTAACCGAGAAGAACGCAATTGCACCGGTTCCGCCGCCGTCGATATGGGCACTGACGGCGACATCCAGTACGCCATCGTCATTCAGGTCGACAGTACGGACCATCCGTTTGCCCAGTTCGGCGTTCGCGCTGAATCCCAATGACTGGCCCGTGACCTCGTAAACGGCGCTGCCACCTGTGCCGGAGAGAGCGTAAAAACCTCCGCCATCAACTACCGAACCAGACCCCAGAAGAATGTCGGGAATTCCATCGCCGTCAATGTCGGGCGCCTGCAGTACTGACGAGCCAGGGCTGACAAGAAAGTCGATGGCGAAATTGTAAATGTCGCCACCGGTTTGTCCATCCAGAATAAACAGGTTTCGGTCGGATCGGGCTGCGACCAGGATGTCTGGATGCCCGTCGGTGTTGTAATCGGCACCCCAGGCAATAGCCGAGGCCATTGTGTCGGCTGCGCCATCGCCATCGCGCCGAAACAGTTCCTGGCCGTCGCGACCCGAAATGACAAATAACGCGCCGGAGTTCAGCCCATTGTGATCGCCGTTGGGTGCGCCAATCGCAAATTCCGCCACGCCGTCGTTGTCCCAGTCGACTGGCAGCGACACGATGACGCTGCCCAATGCGCCGTTAGCAACCGTTCCCGGAACGGAATAAAGCAATGTCCCGTCGAATCCACTGTAGACCCAAACCATACCTCCGCCCGCCGTCTGGATATTTGACAACGGCGCGCCGACAGCGAAATCGAGGATGCCGTCCCCGTCGACGTCATCGATCGTCGCCACGGCTTCTGCAAATTCCCCAAAGTCAGCTACAGGGCCGGTAATTGGATAAACAAGACTGCCGTTGACGCCATCGATGACTGACAATCGACCCTGGTCCGAGTTAAAGTCAGGCGAGCCGACAATCAGTTCCGGACTGCCGTCCGCGTTGATGTCATCCAATACGGCCAACGCCTCGCCAAATCCTTCGCTGGCCGAGGTGCCATTTGCATAGACGGATTGGCTGAACCCCGCCAGGACATCGAGGAACCCGGCGTAGACCGCCAGGTCGGGGCCAATCGTATCCAGGGTGACAACCGTGGAGGCGGTGACACTGAGCAGGGCGATGGCGTCTCGGAACTGGACATTGACCGTGCGTGGTCCGTCGGGTGCGGACAGAGTCAAACTGGTTACGGCGGCAAACGGGATCCAGGTGCCCGCAATCCCGTCATCAATGTTGCCGCCAAGATTCATTTCGAACGGCGGATTATCGCCGGTAACGGTCAGGTAGAAGGTGACCAGAGAGTTGCTGGTCACAGATGTCGGGCTGGAGATCGAGCCACTTGGCGCTGCAGAATTGACAACAATCCAATCGGAAACGGGGGCTGCCGAATTGCCGGCCAGGTCGTAATAGGTTGCCCAGACGACCTTGGTGCCGTTGCCGCCGGTAAATGTTACCGAGGTCGTCGGCGACATCAGGGCACCAAAGACAGGGCTGACGATCTGTCCGGTCAGGTCGAACGAAAACGCATCGACCGACGACAGGGATACCTGGTTCACGAATTCAGATGTGACGGCAAGTCCCGCGGCGATTGTAACGAAATTTGCAAACGGTGGTCCTGTATCAAGGATAAATGTGCGACTGGTTACGCCAGTGTTGCCAACTGTGTCTGTTTGCGCTGCGTAGATTGTGACTGGCCCGTCCGGCTGGCTGCTGAAGTCCAGGTTGTCCAGCCAACTGCCGCTGCATCCTGTCGAAGAGGCCGCAACGTCCCCGGTTACAAAGACTGGACCTTCGGAGTTGTCGCAGGTGCCGGACACAGGGAATCCCGACGCAGTCAGCAGCGGGATCAGTGTTCCTGGTGGTGGTGAGCTGATCGCAACAACAGGGGCCGATGTGTCAAGGGTGAAATTCAGGGTGCCAATTCCCTCGTTGCCAGCAATGTCCATCGCCCGGGCACGAACGGTATATGTTCCGTCCATTCCGCTGGTCGGACCGTTGTAAGACCAGGAATCGGTGCCGGTCGTCGCGAAGAATGTTTCGGAAAGACTGCCAAAGGTTGTGCCGTTGTAGTAAAACAGCCCGTCAAAAAGACTGATTTCAACATTGGCGAGACCGGCGGCCGGGTTGCCAAAGTCTGTTGCCGTGCCCGCGAAAACGGCCGGGAATGCGTCGACAAACGTACCATTTGCGGGATACGTGATACTTGCTGCCGGCGGTGTCGCATCAACAATTCCTGTAACAGAAACGGTCTGGGTTGACTGGGTGCCAGCACCGTCCCTGACAACGATGGCCGTGGCCGAGTAGATTCCCTCGCCGGAAATCGGCAATGTGAAATCCCAATGCCACACTCCAGGGGAGGCCGTCACAAGATTGAAAAATTCTGTTGCAGTTGATGACGCGTAGCTGGTACCGTTCCAATAAAACGTAGATCCGTTGTCGCGGCGAAGTTCAAAGCCGACGTCCAGGATGGTCCCACCGACACCGGAAATGACGGGATCCGTAGCCGTCCCTGCGATGAATATTGGTGTCGTCGTATCACTGGTTGCAAACGAAGCCCCGGTTGGTGCGTCAAGGCTCAGAATGACCGGTGGCGACAGGTCGACACCCCACGTAAAGGATGTAATCGGGCCTACGTTACCCAAGGCATCCGCTGCCCTGATCTCGATCAGGTGACTGCCTTCGGCCACTGGTGGTCCGTAGATGTTGCGCAGGTCATTGCCAATCCCAAACCAACTGCCACCGTCGATTCGAGCCTGTGCCGTGATCACGTCCGGGCCGTAGTACAAGTGGAAGGCGCTTTCTGCCGAATCGGAATAGATCAGTGGCTGTCCGGGCGACCGGAACAAAGCGATGGTTCCAGAGTCGCTGCCGTTGTTGTCAGCAAACGGAGCGGTTGCGTACATATCGGGGAATCCATCGCCGTCGGTGTCGCCGCCGTCACCGACGACCCAGCCAAACCGGTCGCCGGCAGCATCACCACTGACAGCGGTAAATTCGTTTCCGTTCTGGCCATCCAGCACATATGCACGGCCGATATTCGTGCCGCCAGTGTCGTTTCCAGGCGCCCCCATGACGATGTCGGGCAGACCATCCTTGTTCAGGTCGCCTGGCGAGGCGACAGACCAGCCCGCAAGTTCGGACGCAGTGACACCGCTGCTGGACCAGATTTCGGTATAGGACGCGCCGTCCAGGACAACAAATCCACCGGTATTGGACTGACCGGCATCAGAGGAAGGCGCGCCAACCAGTAATTCCGGGATGGAATCAAAATTGATGTCGCCCAGATATCCAATTGCTGCGCCAAACAGACGTGCGTCGCTGGCAATTGTGCCACCGGTTACCTGGAACAGCTGGGAACCGTCGGATCCCGAGAAAGCGTAAACTGCACCGTATCCGATCCCACCCGAAGACCAGCCTGGCGCAGCAATCACGACCTCCGGGATCAGGTCACCGTCCAGATCACCCGCAATCTCGATTGCCGCACCGAACCGTTCGTATTCTGTTGTTCCGGAAATCGTATGAATCGGATTGCCCGTCAGACCATTCGCGACGACAATCATTCCGGCATCGGTAACGCCCGACGGATCGCTGAGGTCGCCACCAATGATAGGATCCGGCATCCCATCCTGGTTGAAGTCGGCGGCAGCACCGGCGACGCCGAAGTTTTGGATCGGTGCAGGAGCCGTCAATTGACCCAGAATCGTGCCATCAGTTGGCGAGATCGCAAAAACGCTGCCAGCTCCACTGGCAGAGCCGGGTGCACCGACGCCCAGGTCATAGATTCCATCGTTGTTGATATCGCCGATCACCGCGATGGACTGGCCCAGCAGGTCGCCGGCGGCGGTTCCCGGTACGGATGCCATGAAACTGCCGTCTGCGCCTGACGCAATGACAACCATGCCGCTGTCAACACCACCGACATCACTGCCCGTGGCCCCCGCGGCGTAATCGACGATGCCGTCACCGTTGACATCACCGATGCGTACCATCGAGACCCCAAGATAGTCCCCCGCCGCGTCACCGTCTGCCGACCATTGCAGGGTCAGGCCCTGGGGTTCGAGCAGGAACGGGGCGATCAGATCGATCACCGGGCCTGATGTGTCCAGTTCGACAGAATCCGTAGCGGTTCTGGAATGGCCTGTCAGGCTGTAAAAAGTGGCGAAGATGTCTTTCTCTGCATCGCCGCTGGTCAACGTAACAACAACCGCAGAGGTCATGGCGACACCAGACAGCGGGACCGTGATGTCACCGGCCAGGTCAAATGTGACGGCGTTAGGTGCATACAACTGGATTGCAATCACGGTGGTCGAAACCGCACCGGCACCATTCGCGGCCGTTACTGCCGCCTGCGGGATCAGTACCTGCGGAACGTACTCAATCGTGTCGGAAATCGGTGCACCGACATTGAACAGGCTGTCCGCCAGTTCGACCCATGCAGTTTTCGGCCCAGCACCTGTTGTCAGTGTGACAGTTGTTGATCCTGCAAACGGAACCCAGCCCGTGGCGATTACATCGCCCGTAATGCGCATCAAAACAGCTGACGCGTCGGCCGTGACATCCAGCGAAACGACAGTTGTGACTGTCTGGGCCGCGCCGTTGTCAAGAACCACGGCGGTCGCGACAGGTGGCGACTGGTCGAGGATGATCGTGTCGGTCGTGACCGAAAAGTTGCCCGCAAGATCAAAAAAGGTCGCTGTCACGGCTTTGGATCCGTCGCCGGCCGTCAGCGTAATCGAACTCTGTGCCGTAAACGGGGCTCCGGATACCGGGATCGTCAACTGACCAGCCAGCGAATAAGTAACGGCCCCTGGCGCTCCCAGGGTGGCATTGACTGCCGTCGTTGACACTGCAGTTGCGCCTCCGGCCAGGGTAATTGATGCAGGTGACGGGGGTTGGGTGTCCAGGGTTATGGAGTCAAAATACAGCGCGGTGGCATTGCCCAGGCTGTCCCGGTACTCCACGGAAATAGATTTGGTGCCGTCCCCGGTTGTCAGCGAAACACCTGTCACCGGCACAAAGGGGATCCATGTGCCGGTGACAGGTCCGGATAAGTCGCCCGTGAGCCGCATTTCGATCGGAGTGTGCGGGTCCGATGCATCAAGCTGCAGGCTCACGGACGTTGTATTTGTCCAGGGGTAATTTGGTGAGTTGATCGCGATGCATGTCACGCAAGTGGGCGGTGATTGATCAACCGTAAAACCGGCGATCGTCGAAACTGAGTTACCAGCGTTATCAAACGCAAATGCGCGAACCGTGTAGGCACCGTCTGGTCCGCTACCCGGTCCGGGCCACGTCCAGTTGGTCGTTCCTGTTGCGACGAACGTCTGTTCAACCAGTCCGGCAAAGGTGACCCCATTCCAGTAACCGCCTGGTCCGAATAACGACAGTTGCACCGCGGTAACACCGGATCCCAAATCTGCTGACGTACCGGCAAACGGGAAGGGCATCGACGTCGTCAGGGTCAGGTCAACCGGGGCTGTAATCGCGACCGTCGGTGGCGACTGGTCGAGGGTAATGGAATCGGTGGCTGGTGCCGATGTATTTCCGAGGCTGTCACGGACGGTAACGTAGACGACCTTGACACCATCACCGGGCGTGAGCGACGTGACAACAGATGGCGCAAAGGCAAC
>JBFJWU010000225.1:0-5865 GCA_041623475.1 bacterium
ATCCCGGTACTCGGGGCGGTCATAGTAACTGTTGAGGATCTCCCACAATTGCTGTGGCTGTTCGGCAATGCGCACGCATGATTTGCCGGCATCGACGGTGCCGCACCGGGGTTGGCTGTTGATCCTGGCAGTGCGCCGGATGGCCCGCAGCCCCGGAATGACCGTGACTTGTTGCTGCTGGAACAGCTTCATCATCACCAGAATTGACGAGAGTTGGGCGACCTGCAGTTCGCTGACCGCATAATTTCCAACCGGCATTTCCGGGACCGTGTCGTTTCGGAAGAATACGTTCTTGTGCCCCCAGTAGATACCTTTGGCCGAGGACGTCCACTCAAATCCCTGGAAAACGACCATTTCCGGATCCTGGTCCGGAGCTGGTGACGCGTAATCCTGATTGCAGGATTTGACCGCATCAATCGACTGGTTCCAGGCATCCTGGAACAGCATTTCTGCGTGATCGCTTTGTCCATAGAAATCGGCCTGGGCACATGCCCGGGCGTAGGTGCACGCTGAATAAACGTCGCGGTCAATGCCTTGCAGGACCTGCATCAGGACGGCATCGCCACTCAGGTTGGAGTGGGTGTGCAGGTCACCGAAATAGATGTTTTTTCGCTGCGCGGGCTCGGCCAGAACCGATGACCCACCGACGGCGATCACAAATGCAGCAACCAGCAAACTGGCAAGGCGAGAGGCGCGCATGGATAAGCAGTTTACACGGTGGGCGTCAGCGCACCAACGCCATCGGAATATTCAGGGAGTGGCCGGTCCGTCAAATACGGGGTCTGCGGTGTCGGCCAGCATCTGTTCTGCCATCTGCGTACCTTTTCGGCGCAGCATCCGGTCATTGTCCAGCGCTTTGCCGATCTTGTTGGCCAACTCGTCGGTCAGTCCGGATTCCTGCATCGCCTGGTGGATATTGAGATCGGCATCGTGCGTGATGTTGTTTTCCAGTTCCGGATCAGATCCGTCGGGCAACTGATCAATCGCTGATTGTGCGCCGGCTCGCACAAATGCAATACGTGCCATTGCGCGGATGTAGGCTTCGAACTGGGCTTCGGTAAAATCGTAGCCCTCGACCATGGTTTCTGACGGTCGGTCAACCTGCGGTTTTTCCATACAGGCCGTCGATGCAACGATCAGTGCCAATGCAAACGCGAATCTCATACCACCCCCAGCGATTTGTAGACTTCTCCGGTCAGCCACGCTGTCCGGGCCTGGCCGGCAACGGTTAACGGGTTTCCATTATGGATCAATGCTCCGGCCAGGCGCAGGCGCGGGTTGGCCCAGCCGCCGGAACCGGCAAAGCCGTAATGGCCAAACGCGTCCGGGACAGGGCGCCAGGCAGCATCGGTTCGGTGGAAACCCAGGCGCCAGTTCATGGGCAGGCGAATGACCCGGTCAACCGCAGTGGTCTGGACCTCGCCAATCTGCTGGACCTGCTGCGGCGAATACAATTGCGCGCCGTCCAGCGTCCCGCCTTCGGCGAAGACTGCGTAGATCCTGGCCAGTGCGCGAGCCGAAAAGACACCATTTGCAGCCGGAATCGACGCTTCAAAAAAATCCGGGTGGGTAAACAGGCTCAGCATCTTCTGCGGGTGAAACCCGCCGGTCAGAATCCGGCGCAGCGGTCCGGGCGGGACCCAGCCCGGAGCGCGAAACTGACGCTGGAATGGCTGGCCGTGGTCGCGGCGGATCGGCGGGAAGCCAATCAGGTCTGCGACATTTTCCAGGCGCGAGATTGGCGTGCCAACGTAAACATCGTGCAAGCCCAGGGGCTTTTTCAGTTCGTCCTCGAGAAACTCGGCCAAAGGTTTCCCGGATATCCGCTGGATCAGCTCGCCGACCAGCCAGCCGATCGTAAATGCGTGGTAGCCACAGGCATCGCCGGGCGCGTGGTCAGGTTCGGCAGCTGCCAGTCGTCGGGCCATAGTGTCCCAGTCAAGGATGTCCGTGACCCGACCAACTACCCCGCGCATCTTGTACAGACCTGCCTGGTGGCTGAGCAACTCGCGAACGGTAATGTTGCCCTTGCCGCCGGATCCGAATTCCGGCCAGTAATCAGCTACCGGCGCATCGTAATCGACCAGACCCCGCGCGGCGAGGATGTGGAACGCAGCGATGGAGATCCCCTTGGAACAGGAAAAGCCAATAGCCATCGTGTCAGGTTCCCACTGGCTGCCGTCGGCACGGGCGGTGCCGCCCCAGATGTCGATGACCGGTTGTCCTGCCTGGTACAGGCAGAACGAGCCACCGCCGCCATAGCGCTCCAGTTGGGCGCGGAAACGATCGACAACCGGCTGGAAGACCGGGTCATAGGTCCCGTTAATGGCAATCATAGAAATCCCCGCGACAGTGATGTGCTGTGGCTACAATCAGGATGAAGCAACCGCTGGCGAACTGCAAACCGGATGCCGGGACAGTGCTGGATCCGTTACAATTTCTGAGTCACCATTCAGTCGCAGAATTTTTGCCAAGGAGTCGCCCTGTGCTGGCCATCGAGAACGATCCGGAACTGGAAATTTTTCGCAACACGATTCAGCAGTTTGCTGAAAAAGAGTTTGGTCCCCATTACGAGCAATGGGAAAAGGACGAAATATTTCCGCGCGATGTCTGGTCCATGCTGGGCGAAAACGGTTTCCTGTGCCCGGATATTCCCGAGGAGTACGGTGGACTGGGTGCACCATTCATGTATGCGCCGGCGGTGATCGAAGAGCTCAGTCGGGCCGGATACGCATCGATCGCCGTCAGCGTCAATGTCCACGCCATGATCTGCGCCCATTATGTTTTGTCGTGGGGGACCGAGGAGCAAAAGAAGCACTACCTGCCGAAAATGGTCAGTGGCGAATGTGTCGGGGCCATCGCAATGACCGAACCCGGAGCTGGCAGTGACCTGCAGGCGATCCGGACCCAGGGCAAGCAGGACGGCGACGACTGGGTTGTTGATGGTCAGAAGACGTTTATTACCAATGGCCAGCACTGCGATGTCGCGTTTACGGCGGTCCGGACCGATATGTCGGTCAAGGGTGCCAAAGGCACAACCATGTTTGCCATTGATTCCGATGCCGAGGGCTTTGGCCGTGGTCGTAACCTGGAAAAGATCGGACTGCACGCGTCCGACACGTCGGAACTGTTCTTTGACGGTGTCCGTCTGGGGCCTGACAAGATCATCGGTGATTTGAACCGCGGTTTTGCCGTGCTGATGGAAGAACTGCCACGCGAGCGCCTGGGCATTGCCTGCCAGGCGGTTGCCGCCTGCGAGGGGGCGCTGGACTGGACAATCAAGTACGTCCAGGAACGAAACGCCTTTGGCCAGAGCGTCGCGAAGTTCCAGAACACACGCTTCAAGATCGCCGAAATGGCGACCCGCACGCGTACCGTCAAGGCGTTCTTGAACGAATGCTACCAGTTATTCCTGGCCGGCAAGCTGGATTCAGATACGGCAGCCATGCTGAAGCTGGCTTCGACCGAACTGCAGGACGAGATCGTAGACGGCTGCCTGCAGCTGTTCGGTGGTTACGGGTACATGATGGAATATCCCATCGCCCGGGCCTACGTCGATTCCCGCATCCAGCGGATCTATGGCGGCACGTCCGAGATCATGCTGGAGATCATCAGCCGGGGGATCCTGGGCCGCTGAGGCTTCGGATGCTGCACCGGGACGGGCTGGACCCTGGTGCTCCGGATGCGAAAGTTGGCAAGTCAGCGAAGACCTGATTAGGATTTTGTTGTGCAGAAACCTTGTCCAACGGGCTGGTAGCCCGACGTTGTGGACTTCGCGAAACGGAACACGCATGAGTACGGTTACCTACCGGGCGCTTACTACATACAAGTACCAGACCCGGCACGATGTCACGTGGGAGACGGGAATTACTCCGGAAGAGGTCTTTGAGAGCCCGTTCATTGCGATGGACTCGACGGGCCGACTGACGATCAAGGGTGGATATGCCTGGGACGGGGCATCTGGCGGGATGCCGGATTCTGGGACCAACATGCGCTCGTCGCTTGTGCACGATGCCCTTTACCAGGCGATGCGAAATGGATTCCTGGGCCTGCACCATCGCGACGCTGCGGACCGGCTCTTCGCCGATATGTGCAAACAGGACGGGATGTGGCATTGGCTTGCCAACCTGGCCTATCTGGTACTCAAATATTTTGGCACCCCAAATGCGGAACCGCAGGACCGCGACGAGATTCAATGGTCTACAGTGCCGACGGCGATTGCTTGACGGTCCGGCTGACGGGAATCAGGTCCTGGTGCCCAATCTCTGAACGCCCGTCTTCAGCAGATACTCACCGGCCATCGCGGTCCGGATTTGGCGCAGTTCCAGGAAACTGGTGACGCTGGCCAGCATCCTGGCGATGTTGATGGCCAGCGTCCAGGGTGTGCGGGCCCGAAAAAACTTGAACAGGCTGGATACGTGGCTGCGGTCGGGCCAGACCTCCTGGACAACACCAGCCAGCGCTGGAGCATGGCCCAGCGGTTCCAGAACTCGGTTGCGGACGTATTTCTGGCGAGGCTGGAGGGCTTCTGACACCGGTGACTGGCGACCCTGCCAGCGGCGGAACCATTCATCCGGGCCGATATGGTCAGGACGGTTCAGCACGGTTACGGCTACAACGCCGGGTGACCGCTGGCCGTCCGGCCAGTCGCGCGGTTTGGCCCACAGACTGTCGCCATAGTCTGTGTAGACCGATTCGTCGACCCGATAGGCGTGCCAGTCAAAGCCGGCTTCGGTCAGGATCGCGCCGAAATTCCTGTGGTCCTGGTCGGCGTACAGCCACACGTTGCAGGTGCCTGCCAGTTGGCGCTCCCCCCGTTTGTACGGCGCGGGGCTTTTGACATTGGATTCGGGATCACCCAGGGTCGCCCAGAAACGCCAAGGGTCCAGGTCCAGGATCGCCGGGACAACCTGTCGGCCAAAGACCTGCTGGCGGTCGGCGTCGTGGGCCGGCCGGTCATCGTACAGCAGGAACAGGACCGTGCGGATCACGTGCTGGTCTGCGATCGCTCCAGGTAGCCGCGGGCGTATTCGATGATGTCCGGCGCGCCGCGTTTCAAGTCAACCAGCGGCTTGTAGCCCAGGTCCCGTTTGGCCTTGTCGATCCGAAATGTGCAGGTCAGGGTGATCTTGTCGATGGCGGCTACCTGCAGTAATGGTTCGGGGGCACCCAGGCGATGGAACAGCTCGCCCAGCCACGCTGCCCAGCGCAACGGTGCCGCCGGTATATGCCGCTTGGGGTGGGGGTAGCCCAGACCCTCAACAATCGGGCGGTACCAGTCGTACGTATTCATCGGTTCGTCATCGGTGATCAGGTAGGCCTGTCCACCGACGACGTCCGGCCGGTTACGAAGGCCAATGGCCGCCAGAATCAAGCCCTCGACGACGTTTTCCACGTGGGTGGAATCCGTCCGGGCTTTGCCATCGCCAATCAGGACTACGTAGCGACCTTTGGCAACCTCGTCCAGGAATTTGGTCAACATGATTGATCCGTCATCCGGTCCCCAGACGCCGCCAGGACGGATGGCCGCAGTGCGGATCCCGTCACCGTCCGCGGCCAGGACCAGCCGCTCGGCGGCGATCTTGGTCGTGGTGTACAGGTCACGGGCGCTGTCAGCGTACGGAGTTTCTTCGTCGCCCATCTCGACGGTACCCGCGATGCCGACATTGTGGCTGCTGGTATGGACGAATGCACCGGCGCCCGCGTCCAGGGCTGCCTTTAATACGTTGGCGGTGCCGTCGACGTTGACGCTGGTTACCAGCTCGCGCGCCGCCGGTCGGGCCATTCGCAGCAGGTTGATAATCGCTGCCGTATGGAACACGGTATCGACCCCTTCGCATGCGGTCCGGGCCAGGTCCGCATCGC
>JBFJWU010000226.1:0-5844 GCA_041623475.1 bacterium
ACCGGCCTGGGGATGGCATTGACCAAAAAATTTCTTGATACCGGTGGTGGGCAGATCGAGATCGACAGCGACAAGGGCCAGGGAACCACGGTCACGATCTGGTTTCCAAAGGCAGGCGCGGTGGCGCCACCAGCGACACAGGAGCCAGCAGCCCCGCCCGCCTACGAGGTTACAGCACGTAGGCGCCGTCGGACGGTGCTCGTTGTTGAGGACGACGGGTCAACCCAGGAATTCATGCAGGCGGCCCTGGGTGATGTCTATGACGTGACCGTTGCCGGTGATGCTGAGCAGTTTCGGGCGGCCCTGGACCACGACATCCCTGATCTGATCCTGATGGACCTGTCCCTGTCCGGACCAGCAGACGGGATTTCACTGACAAAGGAAATACGGCAGAAACCGGACTTGCGGCACATACCGGTAATCGCCCTGACCGCCCACGCGCAGGATCGTGACCGCCAGATCGCAATGTCGGCGGGCTGCAATGATTTTCTGGTCAAGCCTTGTCCGTTGGCGGAATTGCTGAACCGTATTGACCTGTTGATGCCCGAAGACACTGCGGCCTGACGTACCCCGAGGACTTCAAAAGCCGCCGGATTCAACCAGGTCGTACAGCGATTCCAGGTAATTAAAGCCACGCGGATCCGATGCGTGGTTCAAGTCGCGTTGCCAGTACCAGAGATCTGGAACCGTACGCAGGTATCCGAACGGATAGCTTGTCAGACTGGGACGGTCGACAGCGATCTCGTCAAACGGATACCGATAAATGTCGTTTGCCCGACCGGCCACCGTCAGTCCCTGCTGCAGTAACGCTTCGGCATCAACCAGCGCCAGCGCAGCCGCGGCCTGGTCGGCAGCGTCGCCGTCCAGTTCGAACTCTCGCTCCAGCATCACCGCACGGTAGAGCTCGGTCATAAACGCAGCGCGGAGCGCCGTAATTTCCAGGCCCAGCGCGATTTCGCGCCAGATGCGCTCGCCGCCGGCAGCGACGTCCGATTCCAGTGCCCACCATCGGTCGGCGAACAAGCGGCTTTGGTTCGCAATGGTACTGAGCTGCTCGAATTCCGCTGCGAACGCCTGCAGTCCCGTCGGCGTTGTTTCGGCCAGTTCATACAGCCTGGTGCGAATCGGCTGCCCATGGATGTCTGCGAAATGCCCGACATCGTCGGCCGCATCCCAGGCGATCAGCCAGCGAATGCCGTTTGCCTCCAGCAATTCGGAACCCTGCCATTCGACGACTTCGGCAAACAATGCCAGCGACTCGTCGCCGGCGTCACCCAATGACCGAAAGATCGGCCGCAACGGGTCCAGGTAGTCGTCACCGGGTTCATATGCATAGGCGGCGGCCGCCAGGTCGTTCAGCCAGTAACCCCACTCCCAACCGGAACTGAAATTAATCTGGCCATCCATTCCCGACTCCGCCAGCCGTGCCAGGTCATTCCAGCGAGCATATGTGTACTGCGGCAGGAACAGGGGCACATCGTTGTCAAAGGTCACCCAGTAGGCGGTTTCCGGATAGTAAAAGACGTCCCGTTTGCCGATTTCCTGCAGCAGGAACTCGCGCATATCGGTAAAATCCTGCCGGTCGTAGGTTGGCCCGGCGCGGTACAGGTCGTACCACTGCACCGTGTGGGGCATCACCCCCATGCCTGGATCGGCAAACGCAGCGATGTAATTGAAGTTCATGCCGTCATAACTGTCTGCCGTCTGGTTAACCGTGCAATGGACCTTGGTGGCGGTCTTTGTCCCGGGATACTCGGCATCCAGGTAATTGGCCAGGAATGACAGCCAGGACACCTGGTCCTGGTCAGAAATCGAAAAGAATTCGCTGGCCCCCATTTCTACGTTGATGTGATCCCACGGCACCGCCATCAGGCGGTCCACCGATGCTGCCAACTGGTCCGTCGGTTTTGCGGGATCTTCCAGGTCGACCAGGAAAAACGAATTCTGCTGTCGAAACGCAATCGGCGCGACAATTCCAACCTTCACACCGCGATCATGGGCCAGCGCTACCAGGTCGCCGGCGTGCCCAATCCACTTGTCAAATTCAACGGTTCGCAGCAGGTTCCATTCGACATAATTCTGGCGCCGCGCCACAAGCCAGGCCAGGAACTCGTCGAACCGCTCCAATGTCACCGGATCATGACCAAGTAGCGTCGATTCCAGTTCAATCGGATGCATGGTGTGGACGTGCGTCCCGCGCATGTCATAGACCGGCGCGTGTATTTCATCGACAGTGCCCAGGCAATCAGCGACACACAGTTCGTCGGCAAACAGGATCTCGCGGGGATGGATGTAGTAAATTCCGGCCCGTTCGAGGATGTCCCAGACCCCGTACTGCAAACCCGCCGCGTCAACGGCACTGACCAGGTAATCCCCGTCAACCCCGGTCAACTGATATCCCTCGTCGACGATCGCCTGGCCCTGTTCGACCCGCTGCAGGCGGATCGTCAGGTCCGAACCGGTAAACCCGCCCCATTCCACACGATTGTTGGGGTCCATGCGGTTAATATCTGCCTGCAGCCGCTCAATCACCGGTTCGACGGCGCTGGAGCCGGCTTGCAGGCTGATTCGCAGCGGTACGACGGAATTTGCCTGCTGGCACCCGGCGGCCCCGGCAAACGTGGCCGCGCACAGCAAAGGAACCGCAGCGCCCCGCAACTTGTCCAAAAACATACTCGATCCGGTCCCGTTGGTCATAGGTCGTATTCTACGCCAATCATTCGCTCGCGGACGGCTATGGGTGTCAACAACGAGTGAAATTGCGAAAATGAAACAGGAACCAGACTGGCCCGACCGGGCCACCGCTCAAACTGGGAAAGGAACTCTATTGTGCTGGCAGCATTTGCCGAACCCGAAATTGCATCGGCCGTCTCGACAGGCGGCGCCGACAGCCTGATCGTCACCCTGGTCCTGTGGGCGCTTTACGCAATGAGCGTCGCGACATGGGCCGTAGTCGGCTGGAAGATCTGGCGTCGGCGACAGGTCAAGTCGGCAGACACCGTCTTCCTGGACACGTTCTATGAATCACGCGGATTTGAACAGATCTATGCGGCTGCCAGGGGTTCCATGGACAGCGGCGCGGCGCGGCTGTTTGCCGCCGCCTACGACGAGCTGGAATCGATGAAAAAGCACGGGCGCCTGTCGGCCCGCTTGACCGTGACTGACCTGACCCGCCTGATTGACCGGTCCCTGGACCGGGCCGGCCTGGACATCCGCCTGCAGCGCGAAGTTTTCCTGACATTCCTGGCAACAACCGCATCTGCGGCACCGTTTATCGGCCTGTTCGGCACGGTCGTCGGAATCATGAATGCGTTTGCCGAAATCGGGCGGATGGGCTCGGCCAGCCTGACCGTCGTCGCCCCGGGCATTTCCGAGGCATTGATCGCCACTGCCTGGGGCCTGGCCGCAGCGATCCCGGCCGCGTGGTTTTACAACTACCAGCAGCGGGCCCTGGACGAGGAAGAATCGGCGCTGGCCGGTTTTCGCCTGGAACTGATGAACCTGCTGGAAACCTACATATTCCCGGAATACCTGGGCATCGCGACGGTCGACAATCAAGCACCGGCATTCGAGCAGGAAGACGACTGATGGCATTCAGTCCGGGCCAGCGGAAAAAGGCGATTGCCGAAATCAACGTTACACCGCTTGTCGATGTCATGCTGGTCCTGCTGATCATTTTTATGGTCACGGCACCGATGATGGACCAGGGCATCGACTTGAAGCTGCCAGAGGTCGCCACAACTGCGCTGGACGTCGAGCAGGCGCAATTGACCGTCAGTATGAACGACCAGGGTCGTGTCTTTGTGGACGGCCAGGCGCTGCCTGCCGAGGGCTGGCAGGACAAACTGGCCGCCATTATCGAGACCCGTGCCGATGACCCGGTCTATGTCGAAGCCGATACCAGCGTCCCCTATGGACAGGTCGCAACGCTGTTGGGTACCCTGCGCCAGGCCGGCGCGACGAAATTGAGCCTGGTCACCCAGGAGCCCCAATCCCGGTGACCGACGCGGGTAAATTCGATGACTACGCTGGCCTGGCCCGCTTTGTCGCCATCAGCGTTGCCCTGCATATTGGGATCGGCCTGGCTGCATCTGTTGACTGGGCGGTCCCGGAGCCCCGCAAACGCCTGGTCGAGGTCGAACTGGCCCCGCCAGCCGGCAAACCGGGGGCACCGGAACCGGTGGCAGAGCCAGCTTCGCCACCACCCGTGGCCGCCCCGGAGCCACCTCCGCCCGCACCCGCACCGGAACCCGTCGCCAAGCCACAGCCAAAGCCGGAGCCGGCCCCGCAGCCCAAGCCAGCTCCCAAACCCGAGGCCGCGCCCAAGCCAGCCCCGAAACCGGAACCCCAGCCCGTCGCCAAACCCGAGCCCGAACCCGCCGCGCCACCGTCACCGGCTGCGGCACCGGGCGAAACGCTCAGTGACATTCGCAAGATGCTTGCGGACAAGAAAGCCGCCGATGGCCAGGGGGGCGCCGGCGGCGATGCCCATAACCTGCCGTCAGGTGTCAAGGGTCGGCTCTATTTCAGCCAGCTGCAGGCTGCGATTCGTGCCGTCTGGTCGGTCCCCCCCGGCAGCCGCCAGTCCCCGGTTGAAATAGAGGTCCTGATCGGCAGCAATGGAACCCTGATCCGTCGTACAATGGTGAAGTCCAGCGGCGACACCTTGCTTGACCGCAGCGCCCTGGCTGCGTTGGACGCAGCCGACCTGCCGGCACCACCCGAGGATTTCGACACGCCGTTGCAAATGATCATGCGACTGATTCCACCGGAGGAATAATGGCACCACGCCAGACATTCAAGTCCTGCTTGTTAATCCTGGCCATTCTGGTCACTGGACTGCCCCATCGACCAGCCATGGCCAACGACGAGTCCGCCGTAGTCAATGTCTACGGCACCCAGATCAAACCTGTCGTTGTTGCGCTCCCGGCGCCCGTGATCGAACGTCGGGGACCCGAAGATGTGTGGGTCGGCGAGTTTCGTAACCGCTTGCGGGCCGCCATTGCATTCCACGGTGCCCTGAAGCCATTGCCCCAGAAAGCGGAACTGACAGATGAGTCCGCTGTTGACCAGATCAATCCAGCGCCCTGGAAGGCCGCTGGCGCCGAGATCATCGTCAAAACCCGCCTGGGGGTCGAGGGCGACCAGACGATAGCCGAAATCTGGATGTTCGATGTCGCTGATCCAAAACCAATTGTCGCCCGCCGGTTTCGTGTTGCCAATGGCAGCGGGGCCGATATGGCCGATGCCGTTGCCGACGCGATCATTGGTGCCCTGCTGGACAGCCCGCCAATGTTCGCCAGCCGGCTGGCGTTCCAGTACCGCCAGCCGGGGCAACGGTGGCGCGAGCTGTATACGGCCGACTGGACGGGCCAGGGACTGACGCAGCGCAGCAGCAGCCAGAAATTGATCCTCAATCCGGTATTTATTCCCGGTCAATACGCGATCCTGGCTGTGGGATACGGCAACCGGATTCCGGCGCTTGGTGTTTTTGACCTGGCGGCGGCGACACATCGCGAGATTCTCAGCACCGACGCGACACTGCACGGACCAACCGTTGCCGCGGACGGAAAATCCGCAGTTGTTGCCTGGGAACGCAATGGCAATACCGACCTGTATCAGGTGGACCTGACCACCGGCAAAACCCGTCGCCTGACATCTGGCGGCGAAGCCGACCTGTCACCGACGCTCAGCCCCGACGGTCAATCGGTCGTCTTTGTATCCGACCGCAAGGGTAACCCGTACCTCTACCGACTGGACCTGAAAACCCTGGCAACCGAGCCACTGGTCCTGGACGGTGTCTACCTGGGCGAACCGGAATGGTCGCCGGATGGACGGTACATC
>JBFJWU010000227.1:0-5834 GCA_041623475.1 bacterium
CACCCAGTTGCGTATCCGCGTTATCGCCCACCCCGTCGCCGTCCGTGTCGCAGCATTCGTCCGGGTCCAGGGGAAACAAATCGTCTTCGTCGTCGACACCGTCACCGTCATCATCCGGGTCGACTTCGTCGAGAATCCCGTCGCCATCGCTGTCCAGTTTGCGGACCAACGCGTAAGATCCGACCTCGCTCAGGCTGGCGGACCTGACGGTAACATCGGTCAAGTCCAGCGGCGAGTAGTTGTCACGCTCGGCTCGCACGGTATAGATCCCCGGCTGCAGGTACAGCATCGTAAAATTGCCGTCGCTGTCCGTACGCGCCTGGAAACTGGTTCCGGGAATGTAGACCTCGATTCCGGTACTGTCGGCTTCAGTCACCCCGTTGGACGACAGTTGCACCTGGCCCACCAGCGCGCCCGTCATCTCCATCGGTTCGATATCCAGATCCTCGTTAACCACTTCGATATTGCGCTCGGCCCGGTACTCGATATCCCGGGTCACGGCGCCTGCCACATCAGGGCGCGTTACAGAAGTGGCATTCACCGTATAACTGCCTCGCTCGACCTCGGTAAACAGGTAGTAGCCCTGTGGATCGGTCGTCGTGGTAACTTTTTGCCCGGCAGCGGAAACCATTTCGACCACCGCCCCGGCAACGCCAGCAGCCTCGCCAACAATCTGCCCCGTGACCTGGAACGCTTCGAACAGCTCTTCAATTGACTCGACAATGGACTTGCAGCCTGAAGTCGCTATTAACGGCAGCATCACCGCGAACAGAACAGATCGAACAGTCGGAGGATTGAATCGGTGCATATCAAGGGTCCTTAGACAGACGTGCAGCAGCCCGCACGCTCAGTGGGTATCAATCGCAGATTATAGTCCGCAAATTCCCGAAAATCTAGGGTTTGTCCGCCGGGGGAAATCACCTGATTCAGGCACACGTCGGATCCCGAGCCATCGGCAAACCCAATCGATCAACGGTGTCCGAACTACCAACTGCGACACGACCTCAAGCCAAAATGCAAGTCCCGAAGATGGCCCCGGGGTCACGCCTTATCGCGCGATCCCGAATACTTTCTCCAGGGCGACATCCGTGTCGACTTCAGTGTTGGTACTGGTCGCCATGTCATAGACCCCGGCCACGGCATCGCCGATATTGGGCTCGCCGACGTAGTAAATCCGCGATCCGGCGACCGAAAACTGTGTCAGCGTCACGCCCGCGCCGAAATCCACGTCGCTGAACGACGCATCGCCACGTTCGGCATAGCGCATCGATTGATTGGTGTTGAGTACGACGAAATTGCCAGACAAGGTCAACCGTTCACCGGCGACAACGGCCTCGTCAACTAACCGGTCTGTCGTTCCGTCGGAACGGATGAGGCAGATATGGGTGGCAGCTTCCATTGTGTCAATATCTTTGTTAGCCAAATCGAATGTGCAAACAGAATCGGACTCAGGATCGCAACTCGAGGGAACAGCGCCGCCGTCAGCATCAAGAGGACTTGTGGGACTGTTCGGGTCCACGGCACGGTCGTAATTTTCCTGATCAGGGGCACAAATATTGGAAATGGCGACTGCACCATCGGTATCCCGATACAATTCAGGGCCGTCCATCGTGCCGTAAATCCACAATTGGACAGTAACAATTACATCCACTTCGACATCATTGTTGTAGCTGTCGGCCTCATCGGCAGTGATATACCGCATATACGTTGTTACGGGAGCAGTCGACCGGGTCACGGGACCCAGATCACCGTCATCAGCACCGCCGCCGAACCGGTAACGCGAGTAGTTATTGTCTCTCCCGCTGAGAAATATGTCATCACTGAGCGCGACGGCAAGTTCATCATCAAAATTCTTTTCGCCCGTAACCGTGTCCATGACGAAGCCGCTGGCCACGGCGGACCCACCGCCCTCGCCCTCTTCCTCGGCGCGGCTGCCAACGACAATGAAATTGCCGCTGGACCGGTCAACCTGGGGATCGTCAACCGTGGTGTTTATCTGCTCGATCTCGAAGGAATCCGCACGAAAGATCCGGGCACTGACAAAGATCAGGTCGCCGGCATCGTTCTCGCCAACGACACCGCTGTCAATCCCGTCCGAGCGATGTACGCCCAGGACCCCGCCGTAGTCGAACCGGGTGCCAGCGCTGCCGTCGTGGGGCACGAAATATCCCACCTGGTAGAAGTCGGCACCATTCGCCGCGAAATCACCGCTGGAACACGGACACGGGTTCTCTGCGCAATAAGCCGTGACTTCTTCCCCTTCGGGATCAACAAATGCATCGGGGTCATCCGCATTCTCGGCATTTACCTCTGGATTGACATAGACAGGCTCACAGCGCAGGTTTACCACTGCCAGCGTACCGGCACGGCCGACGTACAGGAAATCGGCAATTGCGTTGCCGGCAGGCTTCAGTTCGCCAGCGGCATCGATCTTCATCACGTTGGTCAGTGGGGCAAGTTCGGCCGGATCCGACACACCGCTGGACGATGTTTCCGGATCTGCTGTGGACATCTCCGGGTCGCCATCCTGTGCCGCTGCGAGTCCCTTGGACAGAAAGATGTCGTCCAGATCAGCAACGCTGACCGGTTGCGGCTCTTCAGCAACGCCAACGGCATCCGCACCATCAAAATTAAAGGTGATTTCGTCCGGCGCCAGGTCGACCTGGCTTTCGATACTGCGCTGAAGATCCTCCAGCAAACCTTCGGCCAGGTTGTTCAGAATCTCGGACACACCACATCCAGCCACCAGGACAACTGGCAGGGCAAGAATCAATCGGAATTTCACGGAATTTCCCCAGTCAGAGTGCCGGAACATTCACAGCAGTCGGCGGGTAGTTGCATGAAATCATAGTCGAATCTATTCGTTGCGCAAAATGACAAAAGTCACATTCCCGATCAAAACGGAACGGGACCATTGACCTGTGTCCAACGGGTGGGCTTTATGCGGTCCGTTTGTGTTGTGGTGACGGTGTACGCGTTCCCGTGGGCCACTTGACTATGCTTCACGGCCAAACAGCATCACGCGCAAGAATACGTTGGACAATGTCTCACGTATTTTATGTTTATTGATTTGTAAACATTTGGGGTCATTAACTTTTTGAACAGAGAAAAGCCCCCCCCGCTGCAGTCATCAGGAAAAACTTTGGGCGCCTAAAGTTTTTTTGACCGTACCCCCCCTCGGCTACCAGAACCGGGGCACAAACCGTCCGGTCTGGTGGGCGTAATCGTCATACTCGGCACCGAAATGGTCGCGAACCAGCTGCTCTTCGTAGCGAATATTCAGGTGCCAGACAGGATGCTGGACGACCGCCCAGACCAGGAAGATCCAGTTGTCCAGCTGGAAAGCCAGGCCGAAGTTGAAAAATGTCAGGAACGCTGCGTACAGCGGGTGGCGAAACCATGCAAAGGCCCCTGATGTACAAAGCCTTCGGCCCCGTTCCGCCGGCGGCAATGAACGGACACTCCAGATCACAACGGCAACCGTGATTGCCGTCAAGGCGATAAATATGCCCTGGTTGACAGCGGGTTTGCCGGTAATCACCGGCAGGCCGACAACGGGCTGCATCTGCCAGGCAACTCCCAACAGCGTCCCGCTGATCAACAACCCGCGCGGTCCGGCTCCGAATATGCGTTGGTAGGGATTCATCCCGGCCGGGCGGTAAACCTAGCCCCCGTCCACCTCGTCGCTGTATCCCTGTCCGGGCGGCGGCGCATTCAGGACTTCTGCAGGAAACAATTGCACGACGAAATCGACGATGTGCTTGACCGACACGATCCCGACAACAGAATCATCGTCCCCCAGGACCGGCAGGTGGCGGTAACCGCCGACGCTCATTAATCGCAGGGCGTGGACAATGCGGTCGCTGGTGTGCAGGGTTTCCGGATTGCTTGTCATGACATCGGCAAGCGTCTGTCCACTGGCATCGCCACCACCGGCCAGGACACGTTTCAGCACATCCCGTTCCGTGAATATTCCCTGTATCCCATTGGCGTCGCCAACCAGCACACTACCTTTGTTGCGCTCGGCCATCTGGACAATCGCGTCGGCCACCGGGGTGTCAGCGGACATGAACAGTGGTTCGGTATAACGCAGGTCATTGAGCGGCTGCTCGTACAGGGCTGACTCCAGGCGTTCACGTGACCCTGCCAGCCACGAATCGTATTCGTCGGAAAATTCGCTGTCTACCATAATCGTCCCTCCCTGGGCTCTAGGCGCGGGACATCATATCAACAATCTGGTCCCGGTCAAGGATTTCCTGTCGCCGTGACGCATTCCGAGTGTTTTTGGTTAGAATTTCGGTAGCAGAACTTGTCATGCAAGGATCCGGCCACGCTATGGAAACCGCCGTCAATTATATTGCCCTGTCGATTCCTGTTTTCTTCCTGTTGATCGGAATCGAGATTCTCGTCGCCCGTCGCCAGAACAAGGATTACTACCGGTTTAACGATTCAATCAATGACCTGAGCATGGGGGTCTTGCAACAGGTCACAGGAGTGTTTACCAAGGCATTGGTATTTGCCGGCTACGCGTTTTTGTTCGAATACGCGCGGATGTTCGAGATCCCGGCCAACAATACCTGGACGTGGGTGATTGGGTTCCTGGGCGTTGATTTTTGTTATTACTGGTTCCATCGCCTGAGCCACGAAATCAACGTCATCTGGGCATCCCATATCGCCCACCACCAGTCCGAGGAGTACAACCTGACGGTCGCCCTCAGGCAGGGATCGTTCCAGGCGTTCTTTTCGAGCGTTTTTTACTGGCCATTGGCCATCATCGGTCTGCCGCCCCTGGTGTTCCTGGCCCTGTCGTCGTTCAATACGCTGTACCAGTTCTGGATTCACACACGGACCATCAAGACCCTGGGCCCGATTGAGTGGATTTTCAATACGCCGTCCCATCATCGGGTGCACCACGGCTGTAATCCGCAGTACATCGACCGCAACCACGCCGGCACCTTGATTATCTGGGACCGGATGTTCGGCACATTTGAACCCGAAGGCGACGAAGTCATCTATGGCGTCACCAAACCCTTGCGCAGCTGGAACCCGGTCTGGGCCAATATCCACTACTTCGTCGACATCGCCAGAATGGCACGACGGACGCGGTCCTGGAAAAACAAGGTCCTGGTCTGGTTTATGCCTCCGGACTGGGTGCCCGACGACCTGCCCCCCGAAGACATCGAGGTTACGCCGCTGAAAGGCTACAAATACAATGCACGGACGACGCGCCGGATGAATACCTATATTTTTGTCCAGTTTGTGGCAGCCATCGTGGCCACCGTGTCGCTGCTGTTCCTGCAGTCGCAACTGGGCCTTGCCCAGCAGGTATCGCTGGGCGTTTATGTGGTTTGGACGCTGACCGCCTGCGGCGCATTATTCGAGGCCAGGCCCTGGATTGTCGGGTCCGAGATCACACGTGGGCTGGCGACGACTACAGCGGTCTGGACCCTGGCAGGCGCAACACCTCTGGGTAGCGGTTTGCCCCTGCTCGTCAGTGGATTTTCAATCTTGTCGGCCTGCTGGCTGGTGCTAATCCGCGGCGACCTGGCTGCCGTACCGGCGGACGTAGACCTGCGGTTTGACCCGCAATCAACGGCCGCCTGAACTGCCGTCGGGCCGCCTGTCAGGGGCCGGAAAACGCCAATCGCAGCTCAAATCCTGCCGTGTTATCGACCTTGGCGACCGCAAATGCCGGCGTATTGTCCCGTTGCCATTCATACGTAATCGCCAGGGATAACGGATCAACCACGGCAACGTCCAGCGCATTGGCCAGCGTCGCGCGGTAGTCAGACCAGTCGTCTATTCGCGGCTGGATGTAGGTTGCCGACGAAAAC
>JBFJWU010000228.1:0-5808 GCA_041623475.1 bacterium
TCAAGCTTAAACGGCTTGATGACTGCAGTTATTTTCTTCATGAGCGGCTACCTCCTAGCGATTCCGTTCGCTCACGTGACCCAATTGTCGTTGAACAGTTTCAGGCCCCCCTATTAGCGACCCGACACACCTGTTGCAAAAGCCGTGCCAGTTTTTGGAGCGACAGGATCGGCTTGTTCGCGAATTATTTGCCTGTTTTTTAGGCATGGATGGGGATCCATGCCCTCAGGACCGGCAATTGCCAGTTCTCGACAACGGAAATGCTGGACCAGCGGTCAGCTTAGAAGATTGTGACCTGGAACGTGCCGTCCATATCGCAGTTGGCAGGGCCGATACCTGTGAAATCCCCGTCGATTCGATTCGCGGCGTACGTGCCGTGGAACTCGAACTCCAGGTTATTGACCAGGGTGTCGTCACTGCGTTCGTAGGCAGAGAAAGTGACGCAGATGCCGTTGACAAACCCGTCCAGGTCAAACGATGAACCGATACCCGGGTCCGGATCACTGCCCAGCCTTAGCCGACTGGTACCTGTTTCGTCCTCGGCAAACTGGTCAACCGACAATGGCTCGGGGGTCGAAAAGTCGAATGCGCCGTTAAAGTTGCGATCGTCACAGTTGGACCGCCGCCCCTCGCCAACGATGGCCCACTGCCCTTCGACCGGCGCCGCGCCGTAGGCCTCGCGGCAATCCACCGCGAACTCGTGGCATCCGGCCTGCACCGCCGCAAGGATGCCGACGGATATTAACGTTGTGTAGCCAGCCTTAATCACGATTCCCAAAGATCATGCCCAGGCTGAATCCAAACGAATGGGGCGGCCCCTGGTCGTGGGGCTGGGCAAAAACAACTGTATAATCCAGCGTTGTCGTCATTCGCAGCCGATACGTGCGGAAAAACATGAAACCGCCCCGGGCGTGCAACGACGGCCCCCAGACGCGATCCTTCAGTGCTTTCTGGTTGGTTGTGGTCTGGATGACCGAACCCGCCTGCGCGGCACCAAACCGTTTGACGCGGACAAAACGCACACCGGCTCCACCACCCAGAATCGGCGCAAAATCCTTGCGCCCGAAAATATAGAACGCCCCGACATCGAACGGAATCTCCAGCCAGCCCTCGTCGTTATTGTCCGAACCCGTATCCCAGCGGGCCCCGACCCGCGGCAGGATTGCGAAATCCCAGGTTTCGATCCAGTAGCCCAGGTCCAGTGCCAGCCCACCCCGGGGACCGGGATATGCATCTCCTACCGGCACGACGCCACCGACGGACAGCATTGCGCCGGGACTGCCTTCACGACGTTCGGGCATCTCGGAATCTGCGGATGTCACATTGCCCAGTTCAATCGTTTCACTGGTACTGGTCTCGGTCAGGATCGCCCGGGCAATACGGTTGGCCACGGCCTCCAGCTCGCGGACGCTTTCGATTTTCATCTTCTGGACAGCGCGTACAGCTCCGCCACCAGCGTCGTAAAGCGAAATGGTCACGTAAATCCGCTCCAGGGAACGAAAAATGGTCCCGTAGACAACGACGTCAACGTCCAGTTGCCTGGCCAGGGCCGCGGCACACCGGCTGTCGGTGCACGCAGTTGAGGTTGCCGGAGCCACGAAACTGCTGCCTGGGGCACCGGTCGCCAGCTCGGCCTGCAGCAGCCGTTCGAACATCCTGACGTCCGCCGGCTGCAGGCCGTCATTCTCCAGCGGGACCAGTGTCCATTGCCCATAGACCGGGCTGGCGACTGCAACGCCTGTCATACAGGCAAAACAGAGGGTGCCCAGCAACAGAATTTTCACGCTCGTGTCGAGACATTGACGAATCATGGAATCGTCCTCCTCAAATGACCGTAGCACGGCAATTTTCGCTGGATATGTGATCTGGCGCACATTCTGGCAAAAACGCACGCTGAATTTGATTGTTCAGCCGCAGGGCTGTCTTAGTCGGGGCTTTCCGGGCCGTCAGAGTCCTCGGCCGGGTGCAACAGGACAACGCGGTCCCCGCCTTCTGGCCTTGGGTAACATATTGCTACGACTACGATTTTGGGCAGGACCAGGCTGTCGATCGATTCTGGCATCTGGTCTTCGCCGACCAGCTCTGGCAGGTTGGTTGACGCGACGTCCAGCAGTTCGATAAATCCGGTGACATTGGAATCACGGACACTGCGACATTCTGTTGACACCAGTTTCTGGTTGACCCGGTGGATGACCCGGACGGGACGCCCACCGGTTGGCTTGGGCTCGATGCGGGAATCTTTCATGACTGGATCATAAACGGGTTGGGTACGAACGTCAATATGAATACGACGTATCCGGCCATCCCCAGCGCGCGCCTGACTGGATCCAGTCGCGGCTCGTTAAAAACCGGCCTGGGGTGCCGGTCGACTCCAAAGAACCAGGTCAGGCCGGCCCAGAACCACCAACCCTTCCAACCAACTGTTCCCATGACCAGCAGTCCGATCATTGTTGCCCTGCCGATCAACGGATACAGCCGTTCATTCAGCGCATAACTGATATGGCCACCGTCCAGCTGGCTGATTGGCAGCATGTTCAAACTGGTGACAAAGAATCCAATCCATCCGGCAAATGCAACCGGGTGCAGCATGATGTCGACATCGGCTGCCAGTGGCCCGACGACCAGGTACTGGATCGCCATCGTTACCAGGCTGTCACCCAGAAAAAAACCGCCCTCGCCGATGGATGCTTTCTGGACGATCGTCGAATTGGCGATTCCCCAGACATACGCTGGTACGGCAACGACAAACCCGGCCAGCGGCCCCATGACCGCCACGTCCAGCAGTCCGCTGCGATTCCACAGTGGACCGCGCATGCGAATGACGGCACCGAACGTCCCGATCAATGTCGGTGCCGGGATAAAGTATGGCAGGCTGACATCGATCCGGTGGTGCCGACCCAGAAAGTAGTGTCCAAATTCGTGCGCCAGCAGGATCCCCAGGAGCGTCCCGCTGAATGGCAGGCCCAGGTGCCAGAAGCGCGAAATAATCTGCCAGAATCCGGGATCCGTCCCCGGAAAGGCCTGTTCAATGTCGTGCGGCGACACAGCCTGCTGCAGTCCGGCAAGCGTACAAGTCACAACAGTTACCGCAAACAGCAAACCCGCCCGGGCCGCATCCCGACGATCGATCACGACGGCCCCTGCGCTTCCAGATCGTGTAACTGGATCAGGTCCGCATAGAATCCGCTCTGTTCGATCAACTCGTCGTGGGTCCCCCGTTCGGCGATCCGACCGTCCCGGATCAGGATGATCTCGTCTGCTTCGCGGATCGTGCTCAGGCGATGGGCGACCGCAATCATCGTCCGTGCACCGTGCTGGGCACGCAATACGTTGTAGATCGCCGCCTCTGTATCCGAATCGATATGTGCCGTTGCTTCGTCCAGGACCAGGATGTCCGGTTCGCGCAGCAGCACCCGGGCCAATGACAACAACTGACGTTCCCCCATTGACAGGTTGGCACCGCCTTCTTCGACCTCCTGGTCCAGAAACCGTCGCAGGTCCTGTCCGGCACGGTTGGCCAGGCCGACGATTTCCAGCACGCCAATCAGTTGTTCGTCATCAAACTGGTCGGTCAGGACCAGGTTTTCCCGGACTGTGCCCGAGAATAGAAATGTTTTCTGCTCGACGGCCAGGGTCCGCAGGCGCACGTCATCCAGTGGCATGTCGCGGACGTCGGTCTGGTCCAGGTCGATCTGACCCTGGTCTGGATCATAGAAACGACGCAGTAGTCGCATGACCGTGCTTTTGCCATGGCCGGTTGGGCCCACCAGGGCAATAAAGCGACGCTCCGGCACCTGGATATTGACGTCGCTCAGGACCGGTTCGTCCTGTTTGTAGCCAAACGACACGTTGTGCACACCTGCCGACCCCTTGCGCTCGGGCCGGACCGGTTCATCCGGCTCATCCACCCTGGGATCGGTATCCAGCAGGCCAAAAACTTTTTCGGCACTGGCAAACGCCGATTGGAGAACGGCATATTTCGCGCTCAGGTCGCGGATCGGCACAAAAAACATCTGGACGTACTCAACAAACGCAATCAGGACTCCCAGGGTGATCGCCTCGCCCAGGTACATGCCGCCGCCAAACCATAGCAGTGCACCGATGACCACCGACGACAGCATCTCGACGGTGGCATACAACACGGCGTCATTCAGGATGCTGGACAGGTTGGCCTGCCGGTGGCCGTCATTGACCTCATGGAACCGGGCGCCCAGGTCCGGTTCCATACCCATTGCCTGGATGTCTTCGACGCTGTCGACGGTCAATGACAGCTGGGCATTGACCCGCGCAATGTAATTGCGGACGTCGCGATAGGCCAGCCGCAATCGACGACGGAAAAACTCGCTGACCACATACAGCACCGGCAGGACAACAAACGTCACGATCGCCAGTCGCCAGTTGATCCACAGCATGATCACCATGATCCCGGCCAGCTTCAGGAAATCCGTCACCAGCGTCACGATCCCGGCGGCGAACAATTCCTGGATCGCCTCCAGGTCGTTGGTCACCCGGGTCAACGTCACGCCGGCTGGCGTCGACGTATGGTAGTTGTGATCAAGCTTCAAAACCTTGTGGTAAATCGCGGCCCGCATCCGCAGCAGGACCCGCTGGCCGATCCACTGCAATAACATCAGTTGGCCAAACATCCCAACGAGCTCGAAAAACAGGACGGCCAGGAATATTCCGGCGTAAAACAACAGGGCGTCCGCGTCGCCTGGCGTAATCGCGTCGTCAACGGCCAGTTTAAGGATGTACGGACGAGCCAACTGGATACTGCTCACCACGGGCGCGCTGATCAAGGCCAGGACCAGCCACCGTCGCAAACCCGTTGTAAAACCCAGGACCCGTCCGGCCAGGCGGCTGTCGAACAGCGTCTGGTCCTGGTCCGCAGTGTCGACCCAGAATGTCCCGTAGCGACTCATTTGCTGCCCACGGCTCGTTTCAACTGCTGTCGCTCGTACAGCGATCGATAGACTTCAAGCTCCAGCATGTCCTGGTGACGACCCGTTCCCTGGATCTGGCCACCGCTCAAAACAATGATCCGGTCAAACCATTCCATGCGTTCCAGCCGATGGGTCGCCCATAACAGCGTGCGCCCGCCAGCGAACGCCTCCAGTGTGCGCCGGACAGTATCGGCTGTATCAAAATCCAGTGCCGACAACGGCGAATCAAACAACAGGATTTTCGGATTCGTCAATAACAATCGGGCAATCATCAGCCGTTGGCGTTGACCACCACTCAGACTGACACCTCGTTCGCCCAGGCGACTGTCCAGCCCCCGGGGCATCGCCTGGACTTCATCCAGGATCGCGGCACGTTGCAAGGCGCCTGCCAGGGCATCGTCAGCCATCGGCCCGATGCCAGTCTGCAGGACTTCACGAATTGTCCGGCCGAACAGGAATGGCTCCTGGCTGAGATAGCCGACCTGGCGTCGCAAAGCCGCCAACTTGATCGACCGGATATCGACGCCATCAAACTGAATCATGCCCGGCGGGACGTCGACGAGCCGCAGCAGGGCCCTGAACAACAGGCTTTTTCCGGCGCCTGTGCGGCCAACGACAGCAATTTTCTCGCCGGACTTGAATTCCAGTGCCAGGTCGCGCAGGGCAAAACGCTGGGCGTCGTTGTCACGGCTGACGATCAGGTCGACCGGGGCGATTGTGATATCGCCAGCCAGTTGATGATCGACGGCATCCGGCGCATCACAAATTTCCGGCTCGGCAACCAGGATCTCGTCAACTCGCTGCAGGCTGGCCAGGCCACGCTCCAGGACATTGAACAACCAGCCCAGCGCCAGCGTCGGCCAGA
>JBFJWU010000229.1:0-5791 GCA_041623475.1 bacterium
CCAGTCGGTCGGCACAGTGACCAACCTGGAAACGTATGTCCAAGAGGGGTCCCTGGACCAGTTGGCAGTGCCCGGGGCAGACGCCGACACGTCGGATGACCCGCCGCTGGCTGGCATGATGATTGGCCGCGAACTGGCAATAAACCTTGGCCTGTTTATTGGTGACAGCGTCAACGTGGTCAGTCCGGCCGGAAGCATTGGTCCGATGGGCGTGTCGCCCAAGATGAAACGCTACAGGATTGCCGGCATCTTCAGCAGCGGGATGTACGAGTACGACAGCAGCCTGGTTTATGTGACGATCGAGGAAGCCCAGAGCTTTTTCGGTATGGGCGACCAGGTAACCGGTATTGAAGTCAAGGTCAAGGAACCGGAAGACGCTGACATCATCGCCCAGCAAGTCCAGGCGGCACTTGGTTTTCCGTACTATTGCCGGGATTGGATGGACCTGAACCGCAACTTGTTTGGTGCGTTGCAGCTGGAAAAGATCGGAATGTCTCTGATCCTGATCCTGATTGTGATGGTTGCCGCATTCAATATCGTCAGTACGCTGTTCATGGTTGTGATGCAGAAAACACGGGACATCGCGATTCTCAAGAGCATGGGGGCGACCAGCGGCGCGATTCGGCGAATTTTTATGCTGGAAGGCCTGATTGTCGGTGTCGTCGGCTCGCTGGCCGGTGGCGCCCTGGGGCTGTTGATGTGCGAACTGCTGGACCGTTACCAGTTCATCCAGTTGCCCAAGGACATCTATTACATTGATCGGCTACCGGTCCTGACGGACCCGGTTCTGGTGGCACTGATCCTGGGGTCGGCGATGCTGATTTCCCTGGTCGCGACGATCTACCCGGCGCACCGTGCATCACGCCAGGACCCGGTCGATGGAATTCGCTACGGCGCCGAAGCCTGACGCCGGGCCGTGCGGCCACCGATAATAGCGGCCCTGGCAAACAGGGCTACGGCGACAGCCATCCAGACGTGATAGAAATCGACAGCCAATGAGGTGTTGCCGACAATGCTGCGAATTCCGGTGGCGCCACCAATTGCGGCAGCGACGGCCAGGATGCCCGTCAAAAGCCCCCGGAAAAGGCCAGGGTTGCCAGCGGCCCCGGATACGGCAAGAACGAGCAGGGACAGGATTGCCAGCCCCTGAACGGGCAGTGACAATCCCGGCAGCGCGATTACCAGCAAGGCCAGCAACAACGCGGCGGACAGTACCAGACCGACTGTCGCATCGGACAGCGGATCCCGGACTGTGCTCCATGCACCCAGGACCAGGCCAGCGGCACCACAGGTACCGGTCAGCGCCTTGCCGATGTCAACCCAGGGCGCCAGGTCATCAATCCCGGCAAACCGCAGGGTACCCAGCCCGGCCGTTACACCCATCAGCAGCGAAAACAGTGCCCACGTTCGCGGTCGGACCGCGTCTGGACTGCGCCACAGCGATATGGTAGCGCCAATGGCAACGGTCGCCAGTATCAGGTCACTGATGGCGTTCGACGTCAGCGTCACGGGATTGACAGGACAAAAATAGCCACGACGATCGCCTGGCAACCGGTCCAGAGGATTGTCCGCAGGATGTGGGCATTCGCAACATACGCGCCGCCATAGCCAATGCGCAGCCCGACGTAGCTGATCGCCAGCAGGTTGACCGTTTCGGCGGGTCCACCGAGGACGATGGCAACCAGGACTGCGATGGCAAACTGGGGATACGTTTCCAGCGAGTTCAGTTGTGCCCAATGTGCCCGTTGCCGCCAGCCCGTGGTCTCGGCCAGGTACTGGCGCGGGGTGGCATTGTCGAAACGTCGACTGTACTTGGCGATCGCCGTAAACAGGTACGGCAGGAACATCGCAACCAGTACACACCACAAGGCTGTTGTCATTTCCATAACCGGTTCCATGGATAACGTATTTTCGAAGACCAGTATAGCGGCAACGGGTCGGAAATCAGCGACTGGCCGCTGTTAGAATATGTATATCTTCAGCGGCGGAACTGTCATGAACATCCAGATCATCGGAACGAAGAAGTGCCCGGATACGCGAAAAGCCGAGCGGTTTTTCAAAGAGCGCGGCATCAAGCCTCATTTTCGCGACCTTAAGCAACAGGGGCTCAGCCCCGGCGAAATTAACAAAATCAGCCAGGGGGTCGGGGGCATTGATCATCTTGTTGACCGAAATAGCAAAGAGTTCGCAAAGCGCAATCTCAAATATCTGGGAAAGCCCGCCCACGAGGCTCTGGAAAAGTACCCCCTGATCACCCGGACCCCGATTGTCCGCAATGGGCCCCGGGCCACTGTTGGCTTTGAACCCGATACCTGGGCGGAGTGGCTGGATGGCTGAGCAACGGCTGCTGACGTCCGAAGGTTATGCAAAGCTGCACGAGGAGTACCAGTATTACTGGAAGACCCTGCGACCGCAGACGGTCCATCGGATCGCCGAAGCGGCCGCCGAAGGGGACCGGTCCGAAAACGCCGAGTATATCTATGGGAAAAAGAAACTTAGGGATATTGACAATCGCATCAGGTATTTATCTAAAATACTTGATGATGCACGTGTGATTAATCCGGCGGAGCTTGACAGCGACGTCGTTTGCTTTGGCGCGACTGTCCACATTGAGGACGAGGACGGTGTCGCCCACGTCTGGACGCTGGTCGGAGAGGGCGAATCCGATTCGGACCTGGGCCGGATCACCTATACATCACCCGTTGGGCGCGCCTTGATCGGCAAGCGTGTCGGGGATGTCGTTGTCGTCAAGTTGCCGGCCGGCGAACGGGAATACGAACTGACGGACCTGCGTTTCGGCGGCTGATCGGTCCAGAACCAGGCTAGCGGGCCGGGTTGCCGGTCATTGTCCTGCGCACGCTTTCGGAACTGGCCGAGAACGGCTCCGGTTCAGCGGCCAGGGCCCGTGACAACAACCGTGCATATTGTTGCGCTGTCACAGTCACTGCGCCGAACTGGCCAAGGTGTTCTGTATAGTACTGGGTGTCCAGCAATGCGTATCCGGCCTGGTTCAATCGCTGCAGCAGGAATACCAAAGCGGCCTTGCTGGCGTTGGTTCGTCGGCTGTACATGCTTTCCCCGGCAAACAGACCTCGCAGCGCGACACCATACAACCCGCCAACCTGCTGGCCATCTTGGTGGACCTCGACGCTGTGGGCGAATCCGGCGTGGTGCAGTTTCACGTACCGACGGATCAGTTCTTCACTGATCCACGTTTCCGGCCGATCCGGTGCCGGGTGCGCGCACATCCGGATCGTTTGTTCAAAATCTGCATTGACCGTGATCTGGAACCGGTTGTGGCGCAGGAACTTTCGCAGCGAACGGGGCAAATGCCAGTTATCAAGGGGGATAATACCGCGCTCATGGGGCAGGTACCATTGGATTTCCCCATTGTCGGAATCAGCCATCGGAAAGACACCATTGGCGTATGCCGCCAGAAGCTGGCGAAGTTCCGGATCGTCGGGAACGCTAAGCATACCGGCAGTGTAGCATTCCCGCGTCACGCACCGGTCGAACCGTCGACACCCGTAATATACTGTCTAGTTGCCAAACAGGTGCATTGCCTGGCAGCCACAGGAGAGACCATTGGACTGGATCAGCGACCCGCAGATATGGATCGGACTGGCGACGTTAACGTCACTGGAAATCGTCCTCGGTATCGACAATGTTATTTTTATTTCTATCCTGGCGGGCCGCCTGCCCGAGGGACAACGGGACAAGGCCCGGGTCATCGGTCTGGGGCTGGCGGTCATCAGCCGAATTCTGTTGTTGTTGTCATTGTCCTGGCTGGTTGGCCTGACCGATCCCCTGTTTGCCGTGTTCGGCCACGCGTTTTCAGGCAGGGATTTGATTCTGGGTGGCGGTGGACTGTTTCTGATCGCCAAGAGCACGTTCGAAATGCACCACGCGCTGGAAGGCGAATCGGACCACTCTGCAGCGCCGCAAAAACAGGTGACGATGCGCTGGGTCCTGTTCCAGATCATGCTGCTGGACGTTGTGTTTTCCCTGGATTCCGTGATCACAGCGGTGGGCATGGTGGATCACCTGGGGATTATGGTGGCGGCGGTAATCATTGCCGTGGCGGTGATGATTGTTTTTGCCGGGCCGGTCAGCCGGTTTGTCGAAAAAAATCCCACGGTCAAAATGCTGGCACTCAGTTTTCTGCTGCTGATCGGAGTGACGCTGATCGCCGAATCCATGCACCTGCATATTCCCAAGGGATATACCTATTTCGCGATGGCGTTCGCATTGTTTGTCGAACTTCTGAATCTGCGGATACGGCGAAACCAGCGAAACCCGATTCACCTGCGGCGGCCGCCGATGCCGGCCGACCGCCTGCAGCAGGGATAGTCGTCCGGTGGTGCCCTGATGGACGATTCCAGCCTGTCAGCAAAGGCGGCCGACCGCCTGGTACGCGTCCTGGCACGCCTGCCAGGGGCGGGGGGATTGGCCGAGCCGAATAATCCGGAAGACGCAGGCGCGGCACTGGACCCCCTGCGACGGGCGTTTTTCTCGATATTCGCCGCATTTGGCATCCTTTTCCTGGTTGTTGAACTGGGGATCGCAATCAATGAGGGCCGGGCGCTGTTGATCATCCTGTTCCTGGTCCACGTTGGCCTGGCGGCGGTAGCTGCGATCGCCGCGCTGCGAACCGGGAATTATGAAACGCTGGGTTTTGTCTGTGCGGTTTTCACGTATTTCTTTTTCGTGATGGGGTTCTGCGCGGCGTTGTTTTACAACGAAATCTCGTACCTGTTCTGGGGCCCGATTTTTATCCCGGTGATCTACTTTTTTCAAGGCTATCGCAAAGGTGTCCTGTGGAGCCTGTTGTTCGTAGTTTCGATTGCGGCTGCATACGTGCTGGGTCTTGCGCTGGGCGCGCGCCCGTTTCCGACGGGAATCGTACGCGAAGTTTCAATCAGCTTTATTGCGATTTCGACGTTTTTCGCCATTTTTGAGCTGATGCGCAGTACCTATGCCACCATGTTGCGCGAGGCGCAGGACCAGCTGGAGCAACTGGCCGCCACGGACCAGATGACGGGGATCCTCAACCGGCGCCGGACCGAGGGGGAACTGGTTCGCGAGATCGAACGTGCCGCGCGGACCCAGTCCGAGTTGTCGCTGATCCTGTTCGATATCGACCATTTCAAGGCCGTTAACGACGATTTTGGCCACCAGGAGGGCGATCGCGTCCTGCAGGCGGTCTGTCATCGCGTCACTGAAGAAATACGGTCTATCGACGTTTTCGGGCGCTGGGGGGGCGAGGAATTCCTGCTGATCATGCCGGAAACCGCCCTGGATGGAGCGACCAACCTGGCCGAACGGATCCGGGTCGCCATCAGCAACGATGTTTTTGCCGGCGACCGCAAGATCACCGCCAGTTTTGGTGTGGCGGCCTACCGCCGTGGCGAAAGCAAGGAGTGGTTCCTGCGACGGGTCGACCGCGCCATGTACCGGGCCAAGGACGAGGGCCGCAACTGCGTGCGGACAGCAGATGACAGCTCGCAGGTCGTAGAATAGACACATGGGCCCGATCGAAGAAATCATGCACGCGAAGCTGCTGGAGCATTTCCAGCCGGACCGCATGGCACTGGAAAACCAGAGCCACACCCACAACGTCCCGGCGGGTTCTGAATCCCACTGGAATCTGATCATGGTGTCAGGCACCTTTGCAGGCGTATCCCGCGTCAATCGCCAGCGGCAGGTGTACGATCTGCTGGCGACCGAAATGGCCGGACCGGTACATGCGTTGACCATGAAGCTGCTGACGCCCGAGGAGTGGGACGCGGCG
>JBFJWU010000230.1:0-5786 GCA_041623475.1 bacterium
GCCGAGATCATTGGCCTGGTCCGCGACCGCTACGGCCTGCCCGAGGACCCGGACCTGTCCCTGGCCGACGTCAATACTGCCAGCGCCGTTGCCGCCTACGTGGCAAATCGGTCCGGGACCGTACCGGCGTCCAGCATTGGGGAATCGGCGGCGACCGCCCCGGCCCCGTCAACGCCCACCGACAACGCGGGCCCGGTGGAAACGGGCGTTGCCAGCGGCAAACACGACGAGATCATCACAGAGGTCGCGGCCATCGTTGCCGACGCCACCGGCTACGATCCCGAGGAAATTGAGCCCGACCTGGAGTTCGAGGGCGACCTGGGCATCGATACCGTCAAGATCGCCGAGATCATTGGCCTGGTCCGCGACCGCTACGGCCTGCCCGAGGACCCGGACCTGTCCCTGGCCGACGTCAACACCGCCAGCGCCGTCGCCGCCTACGTAGCAACGCGGACCAGCGCAACATCGCCCGCCGAGCCGACGACACCGGCGCCAGCACCGGACACAACCAGCCGCCACCAGCCGGCAGACCGGTTCTGGCAGCAGGTCCGCGACAATGTCCGCTTTGCCGCTGCGAACCGGATGCCGGACTTGCCCGATGCATGGAAACGTGCCGGTCGCTTCCCGGTTGCTGGCGAGATCCGGCTGGGCGTGGTCGACGATCGCGCCGACAAGCTGGACGTCGACAAGGCGGTCGCCGAGGCCTGGCCAACGGCCCGCTGGCTGCGGGCTGGCGCCGTCCTCGCCGCCGGAGAACCGCGGTCCTATGCGATGCTCTTCCCCGGACAGGGCACCCAGCGCGCCGGACTGCTGGCCGAACTTCGCGGCATCGATGTGATCGAAGACACAATAACCACCGCAGCCGCGGTCCTGGATCCGATTCTGGGCGTGCCGCTGGAAACGTTCCTGAACACCCCGGATCCCGCCCAGGTCGACCAGATCGAGGCGCAGCTGCGCCAGACCCGGTTTACGCAGCCGGTGCTGCTGACCGTGCAGACGGCCCTCTACCGACTGCTGCAGACCAGCGGCGCCCGGCCCGCCGCCGTCGGTGGCCATTCGCTGGGTGAATTTGGTGCCTGCGTCGCAGCCGGCGTGCTCGATTTCGAAGACGCGCTGCGGATCGTCTCCGGCCGGGCCCAGGCGATGGAAGCCGCCGCCGACCGAATTGCCGATCCTGGCGCAATGGTCGCCCTGCTGGCGAACCTGGGCGAGTCCGCGCAAATGATCAACGCCAGCGGTGTCGACGGACTGCAGCCAGCCAACATCAACAGCCCGACCCAGACAGTGATCGGCGGTCCTACCCAGAGCATCGATGACTTCTGCAAATATCTGGAGAACGCTGAGATCCAGCACAAACGCCTGAACGTCAGCCATGCCTTTCATACATCGATCGTTGCCCCCGCATCCGAACCACTGGCGGAGCTGCTGGCAGATACCCCGGTCCATAAACCGGAGTTACCCATCTACAGCAACGTCACCGCGCGGCCCTATCCCGATGATCTGGATGAGATTCGCCGCCTGCTGTCGATCCAACTGGCCAGCCCGGTGCAGTTCGTCGACATGATCGAGCATATGCAGGCCGCCGATGTGGCCGGCTTTATCGAAGTCGGGCCCGGCCGGGTCCTGAGCCGCCTGGCCACCGATATTACGCAGGAGGCCCTGCCTGCGTGGCCCAGTTACCTGCCCCAGAAAGACCCCGTGGAAACCATGTCCCGGGTCTGGGCCGGACTGGGCGTCCAGATCGGTTCAGCCCGGCCCCGGCCAGCGACGGCACCGGCCCATCAGGTCACCCGGACTGTACCGGATGCTCGTCCCCTGGACAGCAGCGAAATCGTGGTCAGCGGACTGGCTGCCGGCATCCCCGGCAGCGGCGATCCATTCGACCCGGCTGCCCTGGACGCACTGGTCGACGGCGACAACCGCATTCGCCCAGTCAATCGTTCGGTGCAGGACGTGATTACGCGGATGGGCATCGAAGCCGTTGACAAGGATGAACGTGGCAATATCCGCACTCGACAGGTTCGCCAGTCATCCGAGTCCGTCCAGTACAGCGGCCGTTTTGACGCCGTGCCAGACCTGACCGAATTCGGTGTGCCCAAACCGGTTGCGGCCAGCCTGGATGAGGCCACGACATTTGCAATCGCAGCGGGTTTCCGCGCCATCCATGATGCCGGCCTGCCCCTGGTACCCCGCAATGGTGATCGCGCCAATACGCCGTGGCAACTGCCGGAAGCCGTCGGCCGCGAGACGGGCGTTATTTTTGCCAGCGCCTTTGCCGGTGCTGAAAAGTGGCTGGCCGCCGGCCGCGGTGACCAACCGTTTCCGCGGACGTTCCTGGTCGATGCCATGGCCCTGGGCCACAGCCATATGGCCCGGTTCCTGGGCGCAACGGGACCAACACTGCATGTCAGTGCTGCCTGCGCATCGACGATTGCCGCCGTCTCGACGGCCTGCGACTGGCTGGCACTGGGTCGCGCCCGACGGGTCGTGGTAATCGCCGCCGATACGGCCGGCGGTGACACGCTGTTGCCGTGGGTCGGCGGCGGCTTCCTGGCCGTCGGTGCAGCCAGTACGGACGCGGACCTGGACCGGGCGGCACGACCGTTCGGCCAGGGACGCCAGGGCACCATCATTGGCTCGGGGGCAGTAGCGATGGTGCTGGAGTCAGCTGGCCTGGCCGCCGAGCGCGGTGTCCGGCCCCGTGCACGCATCGTCGCCACCACCATTGCCAACGACGCATGTCATCCGCTGAAGATGAATCCCGAGCGGATCGCACAGGCCGTCGATTCCCTGCTGGATGACACCTGTGAACGGCACCAGGTCCGGCGGACTGAGCTGGCCGGACAGTCGATCTTTGTGTCCCACGAACCCTACACACCAGCCCGTGGCGGCAGTGCCGGGTCCGAGGCAACCATGCTGCGACGCTGTTTTGGCGACCAGCTTGCCAATGTTACGGTGGCCAACGTCAAGGGTTACACCGGCCACCCGATGGGCGCCAGCCTGGAAGACGCCATCGCCATACGGGCGCTGGAAACCGGTGAGCTGCCGGCCGTCCGGAACCGCGAACACCAGGACCCGGAATTATCCGACCTGCAATTGAGCGACGGCACACCGACGCCAGCTAATTACGCGCTGCGACTGAGTGCCGGGTTTGGTGCCCAGATCGCCGCGGCCGTCTATGGTCGAGTACCCGGCGACGGCCCGCGAACGGACCGCGCCAGGCTGCAGGAATGGCTGGACGGAATGTCAGCATCACCGGTTCAACTGGACGACACCGGCCGCACCGCCAGCCCGGCACAGCAGGCGCGGCCGACCAGCAACGTTGCGCCCGGCAGCGAGCGCCCCGACGGTGTGACAGTCGCCTGGCGCCGCTGGCAGTGGCGACCGATCCAGGCGCCGTCAGTGGGCGAACCCACAATCGTTCGTCCGCTTGAACGCCTGCCGCTGGATGCCGCAGATGTTGAACAATGCATTCAGGATTGGCTGCCCGGACTTGCCGACCTTGCCGATGCCGTCGTCGTCCTGCCCTGGCGACCCCGGGCAGGATGGCAGCGGACCGCAGCTGAAGCACTGGCCGGGGCGATTCGCAGCTGGCACCGGGAAAATGGGCGGCCATTCCCACGGCTGCTGTGGACAAACCAGACGGATCCCGGCCTGATCGCTGCTGCCCTTGCCACCGTCGACAGCCCGGAACTGGCCCTCGATGGCGGACGCGTCGCAACACCGATCTGGATACCGGTCCCGAATCGCGATGCCCGGGCCAAGTGTCCCGGTGGATCGTGGTTGATGGTCGGCGGTGGCCGCGGTGTAACCGGACTGCTGGCCCAGCGTTGGGCGGCTGCCGGCGCCAGCGCGATCTGGCTGGTCGGACGACGCGGCGAACCGGACCCGGCCTGCGCCGACCTCAGTGACGAACAGATAAAACAACTGGCCCGGGACGAGATGGGCGACCAGAAAAACCCGACCCGCTTCCAGGCGCTGGTGGCCAACCAAACCGCCGATCGCGAACTGGCCGGGACACTGGCCCGGTTGCGAACGACCGGCGCGCGAATTGTCTACCGGTCCTGCGACATTACCGACGCGACTGCCGTCGATGAACTGGCCCGCGAGATCCGGCGCGAGCAGCCCGGGTTGGACGGGGTGATTCACGCCGGCGGCATCGAGTTGAGCGCCGAGCTGTCCCGCACCACCAGCGATGAGATCGCCAGGGTCCTGGCACCCAAGCTGGCTGGCACGGCCAACCTGCTGCGGCTGGCCGAGGCCGTCGGCGCCCGCCGCTGGATCGGCTTTGGATCAATTGCCAACGCGGTCGGTAATGCCGGACAGACGGCCTACGCCGCTGCCAACGGTGCCTTGCGGGGCCTGGCTGCATCGGCATCTGACCGGTTGCAGACGCTGGTGGTCGAATGGACCGCCCTGGGCGGCGCCGGTATGGCAACCAGGGGCGCTGTTCCCCAGTTACTGAAACAGCAGGGCGTCGAACACCTTGACCCGGACGACGGCTTTGCCGAACTGGAGCTGCTGCTGGATTGCAACTGCGTTCCATCCACGGTGATGATCACCCGCGGCCTCGGTTCTGACCTCCAGGTCCCGGAAACGAACAGCGACACCGAGTCCATCCTGTTGGCCGGCCCGGGCCGTGACCGCTTTATCGACCACCACCGAATTGATGGTGCAGCTGTATTTCCAGGTGTTTTTACCCTGGAAGCAATCCACCGCGCGTGGCCCGGACGCGGACCGGTCCAGGTGGATTTTGATCGGGCCGTTCGCTTTGCCGACGATGCCGATGTGGTCCTCAGCCTGGCAAGCGACGGCCAGACCGGCCAACTGACCGACCACGCGCCGGATGGGCGACGTCGTCGCAAGCCGGCTCACCGATTTCAATGGACCAGCCAGTTACCTGCCGATGTCGGTCACCTCGACCAGGCCGATTCCAGGCCGGGGCCGGAAACGTCGGGCCAGATCTACGATCGCTTGTTCCACGGACCGGCATTCCAGGTTCTGGCCGGTGACGTTGGCTACGCCAACGACGGTGCCTGGGCCCGGTCCGCGTTCCCGACCGATGCGGATTCGGTTCGCTGCCAGGCTCTGGCGGTGGAATCGTGCCTGCAACTGGGTGGCCTCTGGGCCGGAACCCGGGGAGCGGATGTGCTGCCGGTCCGCATCGTTGCAACAACAATAGAGGGGTCCGTTCCCCCGTCCGGGCGTGTGCGTGTTCGGCTGTTGGAACAATCCGGCCCGGACTGGCATTTTGCCGGCGCCTGGCAATCGTTCGATGGTCAGGCGACCCTGCGGTGCGAGTTTACGCTGCGCGAGACCGGACGAGCGGTTTCGGTCCAGCCCGAGGCAGCGCCAGCGTGGACCTGGACGGCACCGTCAGTCGCATCCAGCAATCCTGGCAGCGAGCGCACACAGCAACAGAAAGCGGATTCCCTGGCATTGTGGACCCGTTCGGTTCAATGGCTGGCCTGGGGCCTGTCGGGCGACGTCCCGGATGCCCCGTCAAGTCCAGAGCCGGGCCAGGCCGTCCGCGTGGCCAACCTGGAACTGGGCTGGAGCCGCAGCCACACCGATGGACGAGTGACCACGGCGTTGACTGCGACCGGCCAACGCTGCGGTGTTGATTGCGAGCCGGTCGCCGAGCGGCCCCAGTCGTTCTGGCGCGAAGCGGCATCGGCAACCGAAACCCATTGGTACGGCAATGCTCCGGCACCAGCAATGGTAACAGCCCTCTGGTGTCTCAAGGAAGCCACATTGAAAGCCCTTGGATCCGGGCTGTCGCTGCC
>JBFJWU010000231.1:0-5785 GCA_041623475.1 bacterium
GATCCGGGTTTGCCCTGGCCGAGGGCGCAGTTTTCCTGGTCCTGGAGGAATGGGAACGTGCCATCAATCGAAGGGTTGCGGTATACGGCGAACTGGTTGGGTACGGCAGTTCGGCGGATGCCCATCACGTGACAGATCCCGAACCCGAGGGCAAGGGGGCCGAGCAGGCATTCACGGCAGCTTTGCGGCAGGCGGGAATTGCGCCCGCGCAAGTTGACTATGTCAACGCCCATGCAACGGGGACAAGGGCCGGCGATCGTGCCGAGGCAATCATGCTGGAGCGCGCCCTGGGGGCCAAGGGCCGGGAGCGCGTGCGCGTATCCAGCACAAAAGGCCTGACGGGACATCTGCTGGGTGCGGCGGGGGCGCTGGAGGCCCTGGTCACATTGTTGACGATCCAATCCGGGCTGTTGCCGGCGAACCTGCCGTGTCCCGAGCCCGAACCCGACCTGAATCTGGTTCTTGAATCCGGGACCCAGGCACCGGTACGGGTGGCGGTATCGAATTCGTTCGGGTTTGGCGGGCTGAATGCTGTCCTGGCCTTTGCGGCCGCTGACCTGGGTGTCGACAAACGCCCCGGGGGGCCCTGATGCCTGCGACCTTCTACGTCAGCCCGGACCCACGGGTCCTGGAACAGCATTGCCTGCACGAGTTCTGTCGCGATTCCCGGGCCCTCCGAATTCCGTCGGTCCTGATCGTGCCGTCGGTGCTGCTGGCTTCGCACTATCGGGGTCAACTGGCGGCATTGCCGGGACCGGCTGCATTCAATGTCCGGATCATGACGCTGGGTCAGGCGGTCCGGCGGCTGGTCGTCGACCAGTTTGGACAGGTTGCGCCGCGATGGTCACCGGCTATAGAGTTGGTGCTGTCACGGGCTGTCCATCGCTGCAATGACGGCGGTCTTTCAGACCGCCTGGCGGAACTGGCCGACGGACACCTTTTGCTGGCCGGAACGGTGCGTGACCTGGCAGATGGTGGCATTGGCCTTCGGCAACTGGAAGAATTCCGCGAGCGCATTCGCGCCAGCCCCGCGGCCGGATCGCTGGCCCTTTTGACCCTGGATGTCTATGAGAAATTCGTTACCGGGCTGGCGGACAGCGGGATCGACTGGGATCCCCTGCAACGCCTGGCGCTCGCCGACCGGCTCCAGTTTGAATCGGTGGATCCGGCGACTGCCCTGGCGGGACCGGACGCCGATGGTGTCCGGATTGCGGTTGCCGGCATGTATGACTTTACGGATGTCAATGCCCAGGTGCTTGCCGGGCTGGCGCGGCACGTGGACGACCTGCGATTTTACATGCCAGATACGGATCCCGACCAGCCGGCAGGCGCTGCTTTTCAGTTCGGGCGCTGGTCTCGGCAGGACATCGAGGCCCGCATCGGCAGCCAGGCTCGGACGGTTTTCCTGTCCGGTGCCGCGGATCAACCTGTCCGCTGGTGGCTGGATCATTTCCCTGATGGCGACCCGGGTGACACCGCGCCGGAAAACTGGACCTGGGACCGGGCGGCGGGCCCGGCGGCCGAAGCGCTGGCCGCAGCGGCCCGGGTACGGCAATGGCTGGACAGCGGGCTGGATCCGGTGGATATCCTGGTCACCGGTCCACGCATCGACCGTTATCTGCCTGACCTGCAGGCGGCATTTGCAGAATTCCGCATTCCGATCCGCCTTGCCGGTTTCCGGCAGGAACAGCCCCCGTCCCGTTTGCCGGAACATATTCTGGGCCAACTGCTGCTGGAGGCCGCCCCCGCCGAATGGGTCCTGCAGTATGTGACCCTGTTCGGGAACCGTGTCCAGGCGCTGGCTGGCCTTGACCGTTGGGAACTCGCCTGGCTGATTCGCAGCCGCGGTGTCTGGGGCGGGCGGGCCTGGTCGGAATTGCTGCAGACCCTGGACGAAACCACAGGGGCTTCGCCTGCACTGGTTGCCTTTGTGCAACTGCTGGTGGACTGTTTTGTGGATCTCCCCGCCGGCCCGCTAGCAGCGGACCAGGCGGCGGCGCGGATTGCTGCGATCGCACAACTGGCACCTGATCCTGCTGCCCTCAGCGACCTGGCTGAGCGCCTGCGTGACAGTGGCGGCGGGCCAGGGTTCGGACGGCAGGAGCTGTCCCGCCTGCTTCAGTCCGTGCGGCAGGCCGAAACGTACCGGGACCCGGTCAACCGACGTGCGGTTCTGGTCGCACCGCTGATGCAGGCGCGTGGAATCACCGCCCGGCGGCAGGTGATCCTGGGCCTGGATGCGGACCGGATGCCGTCGCGCCTGGATCCGGACCCGTTCCTGAACGATACCCTGCGGCTGCAGCTGCGGGACCTGGGGCACCGGGTATCGGTACGCGGTGCCGTTGCCGAAGAGCTGGCGCTGGTCTTTACACTGGCCAACTGCTCGACCGATATTAGCCACTGGGTTGTACCCACCGTCGGGCACGAAGGCCAGCAGGTTGCGCCGTCACCCTGGGTCCAGCGCTTTACCCACGCGTGGTCAGGTGGCCAGTCAATCCCCGAACCCGTGCCCCGGTCACCGCGTGGGCAGGCTGCGTGGCTGAAAGCAACGGGTACCCTGCTGCCGCCGGCGATTGCCGCCCGGCTGGACGGGGATGCCACCGGCGCCTGGGTCCCCGACATGGCCCAATCCCGGCCGCAGCTGGAAACGCTGCTGGCGGGACGATATTCGGTCGACCAAATGGATCCGACGTACTGGGGACAGGTTCCCAGCGCCATGGCTGGCCGTGATGTCAGCGTTACGGGAGCCGCAACACTGGCGGCGTGTCCGTACCGGTACATTGCGGCGCGGACGCTGGATGTCGTGCCACTGGCGTCGCCGGTGGTCGCCCTGGGGGCGGATCCGATGGCGCAGGGCAACATCGTGCACGGCGTGCTGGAGGACCTGGTCAAGGAATGGCAGGCACGCTTCCCGGAGCGGCCGTTGTCAGAAGGCGGCGAGTTCCTGCTGTCATACCTGAACGCCTCGTGGGGCCAGATCCTCGAGCGATTTGTTCAGCCGCTCGCGTCGCTGCCGGTGCCGTTGCGGGACCGGGCGCTGGCAGATGCCAGGCGAAGGATCGAGCAGTGGATCGCCACAATCCCGGACCACGTACCCGCCAGAGCCGTCGTTCAGCAAACCGAGGAAACGTATTCGTTGAACCTGGCCGGCCTGGTTTTCAAAGGGCAGATTGACCGGCTGGACCGGGTCGATTCAACCGCGGTTGTGACCGATTACAAGACGGGGCGGGTCAGCGCCGGCAAGCAGGCGTTTGTCAATGCCTGGCAGGGACTGGAAATGCAGTCCCTGCTGTATCCCCGCCTGGCGCTCACGGCTATGCCTGACGCGGACTCAGGCGAATTTCGCTTTGTGCACGTCGGCGCCGACGGGTCGACGGCCACGACGATTCCACCGTCACGCCCCAGGTCGGTGATGTGCGACTGGCCAGCGGACCACGAAGTTGACCATCTGTGCGCGTCGCTGGCCTCGGTCGTCGATGCCGGGCAGTTTCCGCCTGTAGCCGATGAGTTATGGGACGAACTGGGGGCCGATGTGTCCGGTTGCCAGTATTGCGAGCTGCCGACCGTCTGTCGTCGCTACGATCCGGCCTACCTGCCGGCGGCAGGGTCGGCGCTGGCACGGTGGCTGCCGCGGCGTGCGGCTGATATCAATCGCGCCATCGCCATCCTGGCAGGCGAGGACCCCGATGCCACGGATTGACCCGGCAGAAGCAAGGGAACGGCTGGGGATCGTTGCTACCGATGCCCATGCGCTGGTCTGGGCCAGTGCCGGTACCGGCAAGACCTATACCCTGACGCTGCGGGCGTTGTGGCTGCTGCTGCACACGCCATTCCACGACCGGTTCGGTGACGATACAGGGGACATGTACGGCGCAACCAACCGCCTGGCCCGCAACCGGGCAGCGGCACGCGCTGCCCGTACGGTTGTATTGACCACGTTTACACGCCGGGCGAGCGCCGAAATGCGCGAACGTCTGGTGGACATGCTGGTTGACCTGTCCCGGGCCGAGTCGCTGGACGGGCTCGTCGACCCTGACAATGACTTTGCTGCAATCTGGCAGCTGGCGCAGTCTGTCAGTACGCAGATCGAATCCGCCGGGTTGGCGGCAGACGGTTTTGCCGCGTTCCGCAGGGGGGCAGCGGCCCTGGCAGAGGTGGCCAGCGAGATCCAGGTGTCGACGTTGCACAGCTATGCCATGCGCCTGCTGCAGCGATATCCGGTCCGTGCCGGATTGCCGGCCGATGTTCGGTTCGAAGAAGCCGACGGCCCGATCGGGGACATCGATGATCAACTGATTGAACGCTGGCGCGAGGTTGCCTTTGCGGATCCGGCGCTGCTGGATGATATTGCGGCAACGTTGACGGTATTGGATTACGAGGCGCTGGAAAACTGGTGGCGGCGACTGCGGGCCCACCACTGGATCCGGGATGCGTTGGTCGACTGGCGCTCATCCCTGGATCAGACGGAGTCCAGGGATCTGGCAGAAGCCCTTGTCCGCGACCTGGACCTGTTCCGCGCCATTGCCCGCCCCGGTGGCACAAATCAGCAGGCGTTCCACGAATTGCTGGAAACTCTTTGCCCCAGGCTGCGGGATGATCCCCAGGCGTGGATTGAACTGGCCAACAGCTGCGGTGGCGGGCAACTGGCAAAACAGCTGGGGGGCGCCTGGTTTGAAAAATGCCTGCCCGACCATCCGCAACTGGCCTGGCTGCGGGATTCCGATGATGTCGAGCGCGCGATCGCTGCCGGGCTGTTCGCAGCAATCCCGGATACAGCCTGGCTTGCGTTCATCAACCTGGCCCGGGCATTTCTGGACTGGTGCAATAATGCGGCATTGCGCGAATTGAAGGTTATTACCTTCGACGACGTCCTGGTCCGTGCCGCCAACCTGGTGGACGGGCACGACTCAATTGTTCGCCGGGAACGACAGTCACTGCAGGCTGTCCTGGTTGATGAGTTCCAGGACACCGACCCCGTCCAGTTAAGGCTGTTGGAGCGGCTGGTTTACGACACAGTCGCGGACAGCCCGGAAGTCCTGGGTTTCTTCGTCGGTGACCGCAAACAATCGATTTATCGGTTTCGTTATGCCGACCTGGCGGGCATCGACCGGTTTATCGCCGACATGCGCAAACGCCGGGACAGCGGTCAACTGGAACTGCTGGAGGGCCAGTTGCGTACCAGTTTTCGCAGCGTTCCCGAAATTGTTTCGTTTGTCAACAGTTTTTTTGAACCCCTGTTTGTCGCCCGGCGGGGACTGCAGCCGGGGTACGAGCCGTTGGCGAATTACCGGGAACCAGGCGGCCACCCGGTACGCTGCCAGGTACTGGACCAGCGGGAAACAGATGGCACGCTGCCGCGCAAGGGCGAGGGGCTGTCCGCTGCCATCGCCGATGTAATTGACCAGATCCACGCTGCCGTCAAGCAGCCTGATACAGGTCTGAAGGATATCCTGGTCCTTTATCGTGGCAAGACCGACCTGCCCGAGTTGCTGGAGATGCTGGAACAGGCCGGGGTGCCGACGATTGGTCCCGGGCAACCTCGTCTGGCGATCTTTCCCGAAGTCAGCGACCTGGTCAGCCTGCTGCTGGTCGCCTGGGACGTGGGCGATGCACTGGCGCTGGTGACTGTACTGCGGGGGCCGGTGATTGGTTGCAGCGACGCCCAGCTGGGCCAGATTGTTCCGGCACGGGATCCGAAAGATCCGGCGGACCAGCGCGATGCGATTCGCCATATCACTGACCAGCGACTGGGCGGGCACCCGGCTCTGACGGCCGACCAGCAGGC
>JBFJWU010000232.1:0-5784 GCA_041623475.1 bacterium
AAGGGCGCTGCCGGCCAGGCGATCCAGTGCCTGAACGCCCGAATGGGCTGGCCCGAGACAACGGGTCTTGAATTCGGTGCAGTTGCGCCCTAGAATGAAACCGTGAAGGGTTTCCTGACCGGGCTTGGCATAACAATCAAGGCATTCGCCGTAACCGCGATGATATCAAGTACGGCAGGCTGCATTACCGGTCCTGATTTTCCCGGGTGGTTCACGGAACTGGACCCGGATGCCGAACAACAGCAGGGAATCGCCGGGTCGCCCGACGACAACGTCGGAACCGATACGGAATCCGATCCCGATCCTGCCGGAGTTTCATCGACGGCCGCGATCAGCGGGACCGTTTTCGCCCCCAACGGCTCGGACCCGATCGCAAATGCGCTCGTCTATATTCCCCAGAACACCCAGTCCGGGGCCAGCTTTCTTCGACCGATGTCGCACGACCCGGACACCTGCGGCGACGCACCAGAACCGGCGATGGCCCACACGTGTACGGCGGCTGACGGCTCGTTTCGGTTAGGGACCGTACCTGAGGGCGAGATCGAAGTCATTATTTCGAAGGGTCTTTTTCAGATTTCTGTAACTGTTCATGTGATTCGCGGCCAGGACGCCGCGTTGCCGTCCACGGACACAACGTTGTCCACGGAAGACAGCGATACGAGCCGGGCGCCCAAAATCGTGGTTTCGACGGGGGCATATGACTCAATTCAGCACGTTCTGGCGCGACTGGGTTTCGCTGATACAGACAACGGTGGCGCACTGATACCTGGAAGCGAATCGTTCGAACTGATCTCGGGATATTCCGCGCCCGAGGACCCCTACGATCTTTACGACTTCCTCAGCAGTCCAGATGTTGCCGACGCCGATTTGATCATCATCAATTGCGGTCATAATATTGCGGCTGAATTGATATTTGACGAGCTGCTGCCAGCCAGGATTCGAGATTATGTATCGGGCGGTGGACGGCTTTATGTGACAGATCTGTCCTACGACGTGATCGAAGCTGCATTTCCCGAAGTTATTGACTTTTATGGTTTGCCCGACACACCCTCAACCGAGGTAGAGACCGGTTTTTTCATGGTGATCTCGACGGCGATGGTCGGGCAGGGAGGAATTACGTCTGCCGCCACACCACTGATCGACGGATTGGGCAACTGGCTTGGCTTGCTTGAATCCTGCGTTTCACTGGAAGGCGAGCAGCTCGAACACTGCATCGAGCCGGACGGCACGCTGGAGATCGGCGATTTCGCAGGGGGTTGGGCGGTCATGAAAGCGCCCCACCCCGATTTTGCCGACCAGGTTGACATATGGGTCGAAGGCCCGGTGCGGTATTCAGATATTGAAGCAGACGGTTATTCAAGTACCAGTTCAGAGCCAGCACCGTACGTCACCGAAGTCCGACCCCTGACAATCACATTTCCATTCGGCAAGGGCAAGGTCTTCTACTCTTCCTACCACACGTCCGGCGGGCCCCACGCAGGCTTCACGGCCCAGGAACGAGTGCTCCAGTACTTGTTGTTCGAGGTTGTAGACTAAAGCCCTGGTTCTTTGGCCATTAGACGCCGTGGACTGACACGCAACCCGCAAGTACTGGTAGGCGCCCAATTGCCTGACAAACACCTTTCCGCCGATCTCAAAATCGCCGCGATCATTCCGGCCCGATGGGATTCCAGCCGGTTTCCCGGCAAGCCGCTGGCGCCCATTGCCGGCCGACCCATGATTGACCACGTGGTTCGCCGTACCGCCGCCAGCAAGATGCTGGCCGAGGTCATCGTCGCCACTGACGACCAGCGAATTGCCGATGCAGCGGCGGCAGCAGGTGCAACCGTGGCCATGACCGGTGAAGCTGTTTCGGGCGCCGACCGCATCGCCCAGGTCGCGAAACAGCGGGATGATATAGACATCATTGTCAACGTCCAGGGCGACGAACCGATGATCACGACCGATGTCATTGATGCCGTCGCTCGCCCGTTCCACGAATGGGACGGTGTCCAGGTCACAACCGCCTGCCGGGGCTTTACCACCGACGAGGATCCCCTGGACCCCAATCGGGTCAAGGTCGTCACCGATCACGCCGGCAACGCACTTTATTTCAGCCGTTCACCGATCCCCTATGGCCGCGATTCAACTGCCGCCTGTCAGCTTCATATCGGAATCTACGCCTATTGGCGAAATATCCTGTTGCGGTTCAACGAATGGGCGCCATCACCGCTGGAACAGGCCGAACAGCTGGAACAATTGCGGTTTCTGGAAAACGGCGTGCCGATCCGTGTGGTCCCTGTTGAATGGGTTGGTTTTGCCGTCGATTCACCGGAAGATCTGGCGGCGGTTGAAGAACATCTCAGTTCTGGTACCCTTTAACGCGATCCTATGCAGAATCAATCGAAATTTATCTTCGTTACTGGCGGTGTGGTCAGTTCATTAGGCAAAGGGATCGCTGCCTCCTCAATCGGAGCCCTGCTGGAAAGCAGGAACCTGACCGTCACCATCCAAAAACTGGACCCATACCTGAACGTCGACCCCGGGACGATGAATCCGTTCCAGCATGGCGAGGTCTTTGTCACCGACGATGGTGCCGAAACCGACCTTGACCTGGGTCATTACGAACGATTCGTCACCTGCCCACTGTCCCGGCGCAACAATTACACCAGTGGCCAGATTTACGATGATGTCCTCAGCCGCGAACGGCGGGGCGACTACCTGGGCAACACGGTCCAGGTCATCCCCCACGTCACGGACGCAATCAAAGAACGCATCCTGGGGGTCGCTGACGGCTTTGACATCGTTGTCTGCGAGATTGGCGGCACCGTTGGCGACATCGAAAGCCAGCCATTCCTGGAGGCAATCCGGCAATTGCGCTACGACCTGGGGCCGGAAAATGTCTGCTATGTCCACGTCACGCTGGTGCCGTTTATCGGTGCCGCCGACGAGCTCAAGACCAAACCGACCCAGCATTCGGTACGCGAACTGCGGGCCATCGGGATCCAGCCCGACGTCATTGTCTGTCGCTGCGACCGCGAGCTGGACGCCGACATCAAACGCAAGATCAGCCTGTTCTGTAACGTCGCTGTCGAAAACGTCGTCACGGCAATGGATGCAGACTCGATCTATCGCGTTCCCCTGCTGCTGGCCGACGAGGGCATCGACGAACGCGTCATCAAATGCCTGAACATCTGGACCGGTGCCCCCAAACTGGACCCGTGGCGGGACCTGATGCGCCGCTACGACAATCCCGAAGGCGAAGTGACGATCGGTGTCGTCGGCAAATACGTCGACCTGACCGAATCATACAAAAGCCTGCACGAAGCCCTGTTGCACGCCGGCCTGCACCACAGCCACCGTGTCAGTGTCGAATACATTGATGCTGAATCGCTGGAAACCGGCCCGGCCGCAGACATTCTGGGCAACGTCGACGGAATCCTGGTTCCCGGCGGCTTTGGCTCGCGCGGGGTCGAGGGCAAGATTCGCGCCATCCAGTACGCCCGCGAACACAAGGTCCCGTTTTTTGGCATCTGCCTGGGTATGCAGACCGCCGTGATCGAATCGGCCCGCAACCTGGCCGGCCTGGACGATGCCCACTCGACCGAGTTTGACCAGGACAGCCCCCACCCGGTCATCGACCTGATGGAACACCAGCGCGGTGTCGAAAGCAAGGGCGGCACGATGCGCCTGGGGGCCTATCCCTGCACCGTCGCCAACGCGTCCCACGCCCACGATGCGTACGAAGCAATCGAAATCTCGGAACGGCACCGCCACCGATTTGAATTCAACAACGACTATCGCGACCAGCTGGAGGCCATCGGCCTGCACATTACGGGCACCAGCCCCGATAACCTGCTGGTTGAGATCGTCGAACGCAAGGACCACCCATGGTTTTTGGGTTGCCAGTTCCATCCCGAGTTCAAATCGCGGCCGTTTGATCCGCACCCGTTGTTCCGCGACTTTGTCGGTGCCAGCATTACACACGCCCATCAGCCCGCGCTGATCTAGACCGCAAACCATCGTGAGCGTACAAATCGGATCCGTTCAGTTTGGCGACGGCCACCTGGGCTGGATCGCCGGCCCGTGCATGCTGGAGTCCCGTGACCTGGCATTGACCACCGCACAGCAGCTGGCCACCGTTGCTGCTGACAATCAGATCGGTCTGGTCTTCAAGGGCAGCTTTGACAAGGCCAACCGCACCAGTGCCGGTTCCGAACGGGGCCCCGGGCTGGACGCCGGACTGGAAATCCTGCAGGCCGTGCGCGACGCCACCGGCCTGCCCGTCATTACAGATATTCACGAGCCCGCCCAGGCCGAACCGGCCGGTCAGGCCTGCGATGCGTTGCAGATCCCGGCATTCCTGTGCCGCCAGACCGACCTGATTGCGGCTGCCGCCGCGACCGGCAAACCGGTGCTGATCAAAAAAGGCCAGTTCATGAGCCCCGCCGACATGCAGTACTCGGTCACCAAGGCCGACGGCGCGCCCGTCCTGCTGGCCGAACGAGGCACCACTTTTGGCTATGGCGACCTGGTCGTTGACATGCGCGGCCTGGTGCAGATGCGCCGGTTCGCGCCGGTTGTGTTTGATGCCAGCCACGCCTGCCAGCAGCCCGGTGCGGCACGCGGCAGCAGCGGCGGCCAGCGTGACTATCTGGAGCCCCTGGCCCGTGCGGCCATCGCCGTCGGTATCGATGGCCTGTTTATCGAGGTCCATCCTGACCCCGACAACGCCCTGTCTGACCGCCAGACCCAGATCCCGCTGGCCGAGTTTGCCGGTCTGGTCCAGCGCCTGACCCGCACCAGCTGACCCCGGCGTGACCCAACGCCGCCCGGGCATCATCATTATGGCCAAAGAGCCCGTCGCGGGCCGAGTCAAAACGCGCCTGGCTGCCGAAATCGGTAACCAAGCCGCGTTGGTCGTCTATGACAACCTGCTGCATATCTCGCGCACCGCCGCTCGCAGCGCGGCACAGCAGGTGGACGGGCAGTACGGCTGGTGGGTCGCGGGCGACAATGGGCTGGAATGGGCCTGCACATTTGACCCGGATGCTGATGCCCACGTTGCCCAACAGGGCGACGACCTGGGCCAGCGTATGACGCTCGCGTTCGAACAGGGATTTGCCCGCGACTGGTCGCCGGTGATCATGATCGGCTGCGATATCCCCGACCTGGATGCCGCCTATATTGTCAACGCTGCCGAACAACTGGCCGCCCATGATGTGGTCATCGGGCCAGCCAACGACGGCGGCTACGTCCTGATCGGCCTGCGATCCATGACCGCGGCACCGATGAACGGACCCGACTGGGGAACCGCAAAAGTGCTGGACCAAACCGTCGCGATTTTGGCTAAACACAACTTGTCATACACTTTTTTGAGCCACAGGTCGGACCTGGATCTGGTCACTGACCTGGACGAATTTCCGGAATTGCAAATTGCCCGAAAACGCGATTGACAAGCGGTTTTACGGGTGATATAACGTTGTTGCTTTCAAACCATATCGGGGCCTGAATAGGCCAAAACCCCTGTCAGGAGGAGTTCATGAACAAGTCTGATCTGGTCGCAAAGATCGCTAGCGACGCAGGCATTTCCAAGTCAGCTGCCGAGAAGGCACTGAACGCAGTTACTGGTGGAATCACAGACGCCCTTAAGGGTGGCAATTCTGTGACGCTGGTTGGCTTTGGCACCTTTCAGGTGAGCCATCGCAACGCTCGCGAAGGACGCAACCCGCAGACTGGCGCGACGATCAAGATTCCTGCCCGCAAAGTACCTCGGTTCAAGCCGGGCAAGGCTCTGAAAGACGC
>JBFJWU010000233.1:0-5734 GCA_041623475.1 bacterium
ATCCGGGTTTCACCGTCGGAACACGGTTGGCCGCAAACAAGTCCCGCGGGATAACCGTCAGGGGATCCGTAAAATATTCGACCTGGCTGGCCCCTGCCGCCACGTGAATCTGCCCCATTACATTCGCTGATTCTGTCAGCGCCTCGATGATCGGACTGGTCAGGGGATAGTTAAGTTCCGGGAATCCGTCACGATCGACCCCGGCCTTGCCGCCATTGTCGTTGTCGATCAACCCGTCACCCAGAACCGATGCAAAGAGCGCAATATTTGCCAGCGTTTGCATCTGGGACACATGCTGTCTGCCAATTCCGGGCAACAGGCCGGCTACACCAGCCGGATATACGGGGCCACATTCAATAATGAAACCGACACGATCGGGACCGCGATCATAGAAATGATCGCAGGCCACGGACTGCGGCGCGCCGTAGTAACCGTGAACCGGTTCCGGATATCGGCCGGCGACTGCAACCACGGGGTGCAGGAACGTCCTTAGTCCAATCCGGCTCGCAGGATCAGGTGCCCCCGATCGAATCAGGATCGCCGGGGATCCAATCGCACCAGCCGCCAGGACAAAACGACGCGCCCGAACGTGCAGTCGGCGACCAGTCGGCGCACGCCCCGGGCTGTCCAGCAGCGTACACTCGGCGGCCCGGACCGCCCCACCCGACATGGTCAATCGCTCGACCCGGCAGCGACTGACAACCATTGCCCCACTACGGATCGCATCGGGCAGGTAGGTCAGTAGCATGCTCTGCTTTGCATCCACAGGACACCCCAGGCCACAGGCACCTGTCTCGGCGCACCCGGCAACATTCCTGTATGTCGGCGCCACATCCAGGTTAATCGCCCGCGCCCCCTCGTACAACAGCCGGTTATTGCGATTCATTGACTCCACCGAAACCTGGTGAATATTCAATCGCTCCTCAATCTGGTCAAACAACGGGTCCAGTCCGGCTCGCTCGATCCCGTCTACGTCAAATTCCCGCTGCCAGCGATCCAGGACCCGATCAGGGGTGCGGAAACTGGTTGTATAGTTGATGACGGTTGTGCCACCGACGGCACGCCCCTGAAGCACCGCAACATGGCCATTGGTCGTCGTACGGCCACCCGCCCCCTGGTAAAGGTTCTGGTAGGCCTCGACTTCGCGGATCCGAAACCGCGGACTCGTGTAATAACCACCTTCTTCAAGCACGACCACCTGGTAACCGGCAGCCTGCAGAACGGCGGCGGCCACCGCGCCACCTGCACCTGAACCGACGATACAAACGTCGGCATCAATTGATCCATCATAGGGCAAGGCCTGCCCCTCAAAAATACCGGCAGCAACCGGAATCTGCCTCACGTCGGCCAGCCGATCGATGTTGCAGAAAGTTGTCCGTACCGACCCGGGTCCGCAACCTCTGGCTTATTTATCAGGGGACCGGGATAGCCGATGGTCCTGGCGGCATCCAGTTTGCAGTAATAAAACGCAACGCATGCCCGCCGCAGACCGTGATACGCGAGATTAAGTACCGCTATTCGCGAATCTCGCCAACGCAGTAGTGCCTGATCCTGCTGCGCTGCCGCCAGTTGTGTAAAAGGGGAACTGGAACCGCGAGTCGTGAAGCCCAGCAAACCGTTTTCCAGACCTCGCAGAACCAGGTCGAAGCCAGTCGCGGCGGACGGTGGTGCAAAATCGAGACTGGCGTCGACAAAAAATGCCGTTTCCTGCGCCTTGCCTGGTCCGATCAGCAACATACGGTCTGCGACCGCCGCCAGGACGGAAACGCCGACAGCTGACAGATACCGTGTCCGCTCACTGCCAGGTATCAGCCGACCCGATCTGGCGGCCAGTCCGCCGCCAGCCACAGCAGTCATCGCTGCCGCCCCGCCGAACCAGACCAACAGGCTTCGCCTGGTCAATCCGGACTCCGCAACGATTGTGGCCATCGAATCGTGATTCATTGCGTTGACTATATCAGTCGCCGCAGTCACCCGCTGTTACGATCAAGACCTCGGTAAATTGCCAGCAAACGATCAGCGCTGTCTGAATTCGGTACTGGCAGTGACATTCTTTCCAGCAGATCGACTGCCGCGATCTCCACAGGTTGTGATTCGTAATAGTTGTCGCGCAGAAAATGGACCAGTTTCCGCACTGTAAACGGTTTCAACCATTGCATGATCCGGTGGCGAAATCCGTGCTCAGTTGCGACATTACTGCGAATCTCCTCGAGCCGAATCGCAATTTCCTGCTCCTCCAGAAACGCAAGAACACCCTCGCCCAATCCCTCACAGTTGAACTCTGTGTGCCAGGTTGTCACCACACGCAGCAATGCGCTGATGTCGGCAAAAACGTCCGGTGCGTAGGCGGGCCAAACACCGTCGCCGACGGCCAGATCGGACATTGCACGGCCGGTACCAAATGGCACCCGTCGTGATTCCCTGGCTGAGGGAAACACACAGGTCCCGGAGATATTCCCGAAACCTCCAAGAAGCATAACTTTCTGCAGGAAATAGAAATCTTCGGCCCCTTTGCGACGATTCATACCGCCCTGCTCAAGGTAGACACCTGCCCGCACGGCCATTGCTGAACCGACCGTATGAAATGCCCAGGGATAACCAGCCCACCGCAGTCCGGCGACGTAATACCTGAGAAACAATTCGTATTGGCTGATTCGCGACCGCACGCTGTCATCCAGTTCGTCGAGGTTGTGCTCAAAATAGATCGCGGCGCCTGGTGCGCCAGGATTTCGACTGAACCAATCGACGATTGTTCCCACGTACGACTCGTCAACCAGGCAATCTGCATCCAGGCAGACAATCGGGGCAGTCAGGCTTCCGTGCTCTGAAAATGACCGCCAGGCCGCGTCCATTGCGATCTTTCTGGCCAGCCCGACCCCGGCGTGACGCACCGGCATTCGGGCAGCACAAACGGCCAGTTCAACATGTGGCCAATTCTGCTGACCCGTCCACTTGATCAATTCACGAGCGGCATTTTCGTATTGCATGACCAGTTTCGGATCGGCATCCTGGCTGTCGTTCACACAGACAATCAACGATGTCGGAATCTGCGCTGCCTCAGCGGCGAGGGCGACCGATTCCACAGTCGACCTCAGATCCTGCTCCCGGCGGGCAGGTACCGTAATTGCCAGTTGTGCGTCGCCACGAGCAGGCGGACCGCTCAACCAGTGATCGGGGACGGCAAATGTGTAGCGGGGTGCGTTCAATTTCGGCAAATCTTGACTTTGTATTCCGGATCTTATAATAAGGGCTCTGTTGTTCGATCAACCAAGGAGCCATTGCAGACCATGGTAAAACTGCGCGCAGACCTGACCTGGCATACACCGGCCGAATGGGCGGAGGCCGCGATTTCTGATTTCCCGCTGTTTTTGCAGGAACACGCGAACATGGAACGCAAGGCATCAGCCCAGGCCATGAGTTTTGTTGTCAAGTATCCCGACCGTAACGAAATAATCCCGACGATGATCGAAATTGCCATGGAGGAATTGGAGCATTTCCAGCAAGTGTACGAGCGAATGTCTGCAATGGGAATCCCGCTGATGACCGACGCCCCCGACCCCTACATAAATGAGCTGATCGGGCTTTGCCGACACGGTCGTGAAGAGCGTTTTGTTGACCGGATGATTGTAGCGTCGGTTGTCGAAACCCGGGGCGCGGAACGGTTTCGGTTGGTATCAGAAGCGCTGAACGATACAGAGTGGAAGAAATTTTATCGCGACCTGTGGGCCAGTGAGGCACGACACGGAAACGTGTTTGTCGAGATGTTACTGCATTATTACGACGCCGAAACCATCAATGAACGACTTGACCAGATGATGTCCGAAGAAGGAAGAATTGCCGCTGCATTGGAATGGCGGCCATCGTTGCACTGACCGGCAACGGTTCCGTCAAAAGCGTGCTTCGGCAACCAGCTTGATGGTCAAAGGCTGGTTCAATTTGAAACCGCCGGGGGTTCGCTTGCGATTCAGTTCGGGAGATCGGTAACGTCGATCGGAGAGGTTTCGGCCAATAACCCCGACCGAAAACTGCTCGGTTGCCTGGTAATAGGCTGTCGCGTTAAGCAGCGTAACCCCGGCCAGGCCATCTCGCGTGCCAATGTACTGGACCCAGGGTGTCATTTCGAGGACATCTTTTATCGGTCGGATCGTCAAACTGCCCGATGCCGTAAAACGGGCAATGTCATCGACATACAGCGAGAATTCTCCATTCGCGTCTTCGCGAAACGCTTCCTGAAATCCGGCACTGACATGGACATCGACGGCACGATTTGGCAGATACCGACCACTGAACTCGACCCCACGGACCTGTAATCTCCGGTCAACATTGATCGCGTCAATTATCGGGTCTTCATCGACATTCCAGTTGATCTCATCCTGGGTGATGTTCAAAAACAGGTTTGTGCGGACGCTCAGTGTCTTGATCGGCCGGGCATCAAATGCGACCTCAACGGTATCGATGATCTCCGGATTCAAGTTAGGATCACCCTGCTGCCCGCCAAGGTTCGCTTCGGTAAACAGGTTGGTGATTCCGGGCAACCGGAAAGCCCGCCCATACAACGCCTTCGCGGTCAACTGATCAATCATCCGGTAGACGACTGCAACGCGCGGATTGAACGTGTTCTTTACCGACGGGTCCGTCACACTGAATGGAGGCCGGTCAACATCGAACCTGCTGAAGCGGATCCCGGCGATGAACTTCAAGTCATCCGTGGCAGCTGCATCAACCTGAAGATACGTATTTGTATCCCGCAGTCCGAGGGACGAATCGATCGGGCTTTGGACTTCAGATGCCACAAATCCGGCGTCGGAATCATATCCGACAATAATCTCGTCCAGCGTGTATTCAGAATGGGACACCCCCGCAACAAGACCGAACCAATCCCGCTGGTAGCCAAGATTCAGTGATGGGCGATATGTTGATGTACGGGCATCGGCAAAATGTGTTTCAAACAGATACGGTGCTGTGGCCCTCAGGACGGATTCGGGAATGCTTTGATCGGCAAAAACAGAGAACGGGCCGATGTTCCACCTGAAAATCGTCTTTGAATAGGTAAAATCGGCGTCCAGTTGCAACGAGTCCCGCTGCCAGGCCCACCGGGCATTTGCAAACAGTTCCTGGTGGTCGTTCGGCGACGGGACCGCCCGTTCCCAGGGGAATGCCCCCATCTTTCCCTTGCGCTGCCAGAAATATCCGGCGCGCAGACCGACCGTAGAATCTCCGATTGCCTGGTCCGCCTGCAGCAACATCGAAAAGTCTGTTTCGTACCGAGGGAATGAAAAACCTACCCCCTCCTCGTCTCGAGGCACCCTGCCCGTGTATTCGGCCGGCCGTAAGAATTGTCCGCTGAGACGGGCATACCCGTCGTCCCATTTCCACGCGCCATCTGCCCGAATATCGGCATATCCATTGCTACCGTCATTTGTGTATCCGCCGATTGCGGCAACATTCAGCTCGGATTCCTCTGGAATTCTTGTAAAGACATGAATTACGCCCGCGTACGCGTTGGTTCCATACAACACCGCGCCAGGCCCGCGGATAATCTCGATACGGCCAATAGCTGTGATCGGCATGAATTCCAGGAATACATGCATATTGCTGATTTCATAGACGGGTACCCCGTCAACCAGAAAAAGGATTTGCGTATTGGTCAGGACTTGCTGCAGACCTCGCATGTTGACGTTGGTAAATCCAAAGTAATTTTCGACTAGCTCTGTATTGGCTACGTGTTCGAGGA
>JBFJWU010000234.1:0-5703 GCA_041623475.1 bacterium
GAGACCATTTTCAGCCGCGAACTTTATCGCCTGGTCATGGGAGACCGCAAAGTGTCATCGGTTAAAGGCGTCGTCCCCATACCGACGTGGCTGAGATTGATTGTGTTGATCCTGACAACCGCCATCTGGCCGACGATGTTTATCGTCATCCTCGTTCAAATGGGCGATGTGACAACAGAAATCCTGCTTTTTCTTGCCGGGATCACATTTGTCAATGCGATCTGGCAGGGGTCGCAGATCCTGACATCGATTTCGCTGCCAATCGGTCGTATCGCCGGCCAGTTTGAACGATTCCAGGCCGGACAACTGGCTGACGAACCCATCGACATCTATCGCGCCGATGCCCTGGGTCGGTTTTCCGAAATGTTTTCGGACCTGTTGGGAACAATCAAGGACCGTGATTTCATTCGTACGACATTCAGCCGCTACGTCAGCCAGCAGGTTGTTGACGAGATCCTCAACGGCCGGCTGGAACTGGGGGGCACCCGGATGGATGCGACGGTCCTGTTTGCTGACATTCGCGGATTCACAGCGATGTCCGAATCAATGCCGCCAGAGGAGGTCGTCGAATTCCTGAACGATTATCTGGAAGATATGGTGCAGGCGATTACCTCCTATGACGGCCTGCCCGACAAATTCATCGGCGACGGGATTATGGCCGTCTGGGGTGTACCAGTTGCCGTGGACAGGCACCCGCAATTAGCGGTCCGTGCGGCGCTCGAGATGCTGCTGCGCCTGCGCGAGGTCAATCGGCGGCGCACCGAAAACGGCAGTGACGAAATTCGGATCGGCATCGGGCTGCACACGGGGGAATTAATTGCCGGCAACATCGGATCGCGAAAGAAGATGGAATTCACCGTCATTGGCGATACCGTGAATACCTGCAGCCGGATCGAAGGGATGAGCAAAGAACTGGGGTCAGAATTAACGATCTCGGACACGGTTTACGATCGACTGCCCACGGGTCTCCAGTCCATGTTCCGCGCGGCTGGTGCCGTTCAGCTTCGCGGCAAGAGCGATGAACTGCAGCTTTACGTGCTGGAGTCCCTGCCTGGTCCTGCCTGAGGATACGGTCACGCAGATTGCCACGGCAATGTCCGCCGGGGTACGCTGAGCCAATGAATGCCGATCAGGAACAACGCATCCGGCAGTGGTCAAAATACCTTCGCGACTCGGGGATGCAGCTGTACCGTGTTGTTGGTGGCGCCGCGAAACTGGATAGAGATCGACCGGTGACGGATCCCCGGCCACCCGCCGAGGCAACACCGATCAACATCAGCGCGCCGCCCCCGGCGCAGTCCAACGACACGGTCGAATCATTAAACACCGACGACATTGCGACCCGTGCGGCTGAATCCCTTGACGATATTCGCGCCGAAATGGGTGATTGCCAGCGCTGTCTGCTGGGCCGGACGCGAACAAAGCTGGTCTTTGGTGAGGGCAACTCCCGGGCGACTTTGATGTTCGTTGGCGAAGGGCCGGGGGCTGACGAAGACCAGACAGGCCGGCCGTTCGTTGGCAAGGCCGGTCAACTGCTGGACAAGATGATTGGCGCCATGGGCCTGCTCCGCACGGATGTCTATATTGCCAATATCGTCAAGTCGCGGCCCCCGGGCAACCGCGATCCCCAGCCAGACGAGGTCGCCGCGTGCCTGCCATTCCTGCTGCGCCAGATCCAGGCGATTCAACCGCAGGTAATTGTCACGCTGGGAAAACCGGCGGCGCGGCACCTGCTGGGGCTTGAAGGCGCTATTTCAAAGTACAGGGGGACATGGCAATCGCTGGACGGAATCGCGGTCATGCCGACCTGGCACCCGGCGTACCTGCTGCGAAACCCGGCGGCCAAGGCGGATGCCTGGGCCGATTTGCAGCAAGTTATGCATAAGCTGGGCCTGAAGCCACCGAGCCAATAATCCATGTTCGGGTGGCACTGCGGGGCCGCGAGGAATATCCTGAAGCCAATGATCCAATCGTGCCAGAAAATTTTTGCCGCCCGCGCCGCATTACTGTTCGTAGTCCTGTCGACTGCGCTGGGATATGCCGCGGCACCGGAACCGGCCGAATCCGGCCACCACATCATCAAACTGAACATTGATGGCACCATTAACCCCGCCGTCGATGACTACCTGGCCCAGGGGCTGGAGTACGCACGTCAGAAGAACGCTGCTGCGGTCCTCATCCAGATCAACACGCCGGGCGGTCTGCTGGAGTCGACTCGCTCGATTGTCCAGAAAATGTTGAACGCTGATATTCCGATCATTGTCTGGGTCGCCCCCCCCGGGGCCCGTGCGGCCAGTGCGGGTATGTTTATTACGATGGCCGGGCATCTGGCATTCATGGCGCCAGGTACAAATATTGGTGCCGCCACGCCAATATCCAGCGGCGGCAAGGACGTCCAGCAGGAAGGTGGCGAAGATCTCGCCCGAAAAATTATGCAGGACACACGGGCCTTTGCACGGTCGATCGCCGAAGTCCGCGATCGCCCTGTTGAATGGATGGAGGATGCGGTCACCCGCGCGACCAGCATCACCAGTGACGAAGCACTTGAAAAACGGGCGATCGACGGTGTTGCCTCAACCGAAGACGAGCTGCTGGCGGCCGCCGATGGCCGATCTGTCAAGGTCAATGGAAATGCCGTCACAGTAACAACGGCCGGGGCAACTGTGGAGCCGGTGGGGATGCGCCCTGGACAGCAGTTGATGCATTACCTGGCCCATCCCAATATCGCATATTTGCTGATGCTTCTGGGCATGTTGGGAATCTATTTCGAATTGAGCCAGCCAGGCGGATTTATCGCCGGCGTCCTAGGGACCATCGCCCTGTTGCTGGCATTTATCAGTATGCAGGTGCTTCCATTCCGAACCGGCGGCCTTCTGTTAATCCTGTTATCGATTGTGATGTTCGTTGCCGAGGTTTTCGTACCCAGCCTGGGAATCCTGGCTGCAGGGGGGTTTGTCAGCTTTGTTGTCGGCAGCCTGATCCTGTTCAATACGCCGGAAATGGACCTTCAACTGGATCCGATGCTGATCGCGGGCGCGACCGCTGCCTTTGGCACAACGGCACTGGCCATTGGCTATCTGGTCGTCCGATCCCAGGGTCATCCGCAATTGACCGGGACTGAAACCATGATCGGCGCCACCGCCAGGTCGTTGACCGTGCTGGACCCGGACGGTAAAGTGTTTATCCGTGGCGAGATCTGGAATGCTCGCGCCCTGGACAACCAGCCCATCGACAAGGATGTCGACGTCACAATCGTAGAAATGAACGGCTTGAACCTGACCGTCCAGGCTGCTGCACAAACCCAACCGCCAGAAAGCGAGGCCTGATGCCCACTGGAATAATCGCCTTTGTAATCCTGATCCTGGGACTTCTTTTTTCAGCGATCCGGATCCTGCGAGAGTACGATCGTGGTGTCATCTTTCGCCTTGGACGTGCCCTGCCGACGCCCAAGGGGCCGGGCCTGATTTTCCTGATCCCGTTGATTGACAAGATCGAGCGCATCGACCTGCGTGTAATTGCAATGGATGTTCCCAGCCAGGACGTCATTACCCGGGACAACGTGTCCGTCAAGGTCAACGCGGTGATCTATTTTCGGGTCGTCGATCCAATGAAATCCGTCCTCGAGGTCGAGGACTACCTGTATGCCACCAGTCAACTTGCCCAGACCACGCTGCGAAGCGTGTGCGGCGAAGCTGAACTGGATCAACTGCTGGCCGAGCGCGAAGAAGTCAACCAGAAAATCCAGACAATCCTCGACAAGCAAACCGATCCCTGGGGCGTCAAGGTATCGACAGTCGAACTGAAGCATATTGACCTGCCGCAGGAGATGCAGCGGGCGATGGCCCGGCAGGCCGAAGCCGAACGTGAACGGCGCGCCAAGGTCATTGCAGCCGAAGGCGAGTTCCAGGCATCTGAACGCCTGGCAGAGGCCAGCGAAATCATGAGCCGCAGCCCGATGAGCCTTCAGCTGCGTTACCTGCAAACGCTCGTCGAGATTTCTGCGGAAAAGAATTCGACAACAATTTTCCCCGTCCCACTGGAACTGCTGGATGCCCTGATGCCCAGATTGAGGGGCGACAAAGACAAGTGATCCGGGTTCGTCCAGGCGTTGGAGGGCAGGAATGAGGCTGTTGTCAATCTTGATGATCGTCGGCGGTTCCGTAGTATTCGCCGGGTCACTGTTCCTGTCGCCGCCTCTGGAATGTCAGTTGCTCAAACTTACGGAAGAATCGGAGCTTTCGGCACCGCCGTCGCGGTGGTGCGATAAGCCGCGCGGCGAACTGGAAGATGTCCTGGCCAGCTTGGAAGAACACGAGGCGCAATTGGCCGCACGGATTGAAATCCTCGAAAACAAGTTTACCCAGGACATGGTCGAAATGGCTGAACGCTCCAGCCTGCGTCGTGACGAATCGATCATCCGCGAACCAAAGGAACTGAAAGACGCGCGCCTTAACCGACTGAATGCGATCGCCGAAATGAATGACATCCGCGCGGCTATGCGGGTCCAGGACCTGAAAGCCGGGCCGCTGGGTGCCGGGGTCGCGGCGATTGGACTGGTCCTGTTTGTTGTTTCGTTTCTTTTGGGGCGCCGAAATCCGGACAAGGTCCCGTCTGAGTTTCGGAAATCTGTCGACATAGTTGAAGTCGAGAAATGGCTGCCACCCGTCAAGGCCGAAGCGCTGATGGGCTCGCTGGATGCATCGGCCAGGGACGCGATTGGCGCGATGTGGGAGATTCGCCCACGAACGTGCGGGTATTGCAGTGCCCGATTGCCGTTCACTCCAGCGGGACGGGTGGAACACGTCCAGATCTATAAAGAAGCGCCGACCGATGTCGCCAAGCCAAAGAAGATCTCGCTGGGTGATGGATTCCGACCGATACCGGTCGAAAGGATCAAGTGCCCCGACTGCGGGCATGAAAACCGGCATCGCTGATCCGGCCAAATCCGGAGCCATCTGATGCAAATCCCTGACTTCACCGATACGCTGCTTCTGGCCATCGGCCTGGCCGTTTTCCTTGAAGGCCTGCTATACACCATTTTTGCCGGCCGAATGTCCGAGGTCGCACAGATGCTTGCCGACCTGCCCAGGCATCAGATCCGGACGATTGGCATGGTTACGGCCGGCTGCGGCATCTGCTGGATGGCCATCGTACGTTATGTCTGGATGGCCCCTTGACCTGGGTACGGTCACTTTTCGTGGTCGTGGTGCCGATACTGCTGGCCCCCGTAATTGCCAGCGCCCGCGGCCCGAAACTGGAAATTGGAATCCCGATGTCAGGTCAGGTCAAATCCGAGGCAAGCGTACAGTGGCGGGATGCCGGTGGTCGCCGTGGGCAGGGCACGTCCATATCATTGTCAGGCCTGACTGCGCCAATTCGGCTGCGGGGAACGGGCTCGGCAAGCAGCGGCGGACGCGCCTTTCCATTGCCGGCAGACATCGTCCGCCACGACGGCAAACTATATGCAATTGTCCAACTGGATATGGACCGGTATCTCCAGGGAGTCGTTCCATTTGAAATGTCGCCAGGCTGGCCGACCGAGGCCCTTAAGGCCCAGACTGTTGTCGCCAGGACATTTGCAGTTCGCCGCAGCCGCGTCCACCGCAATGCTGGCCGCCCGTTTGACCTTGTTGCCGGCACGGTGGACCAGGAGTATCGCTGGCAACAGGCGCCGGGGCGATTGATCGAACAGGTCGTCAGCGA
>JBFJWU010000235.1:0-5671 GCA_041623475.1 bacterium
CGAATCGTCGCCCGCATCGGCTGTGGCAACCTTGAATGTTTCGTCAAAGGAATCGTCCACGTCGACATCAACTTCCGGCGTTTCGGCCGGTGCAGGTTCGGAATCCGCAGTTTCCGCTGCTTCGCCGGACGATGTCACCATCATCTGCAGCATCTGGTCGGCCATCTTGGCGCTGCCACCGTCCAGGAAATGTTGCTTGGCCTCCTGCAATCGACCGGATCCACTGTAGGCCAGCCCCAGGTAATTGTGAATCTTGGGATTCCCGGGGCTGTAACTCAGCGCCCGGTTCAGTTCGATAATCGCCTGGTCAAACTGCTCGGATTTCAGGAACGCCAGGCCCAGGTTCATCAGCAATGTCGGTTCTTCAGGATATTTTTCAACCAGACCGCCAAACAGGTCGACCGCCTCGGTAAACTTTTCTTCTTTGAAAAAAAGCAAGCCGCGCAGGTTGAGGGCCTGTTCGTTGTTGGCGTCCTCGGCGATGACCCGATCAATCAGCTCTGCCGCTTCATCAAAGCGACCCTGGTTTAGGGCGATCCTGCCCTGGTCCAGCAGGATCTGTATCTCATCTACGCGCATTAATTTGCCTTGTTGTAATTGCCAAGGATCTTCCTGACATAGTTCCTGGTGCTTGTAATCGGAGGAATTCCCTGATAACGCTGGACCCGTGTCTCGCCGGCATGATATGCAGCCAGTGCCCACGATAGTCGGCCTTCAAACCGGTCCAGCAAATAACGCAGATATTTGATGCCGCCCTTGAGGTTTTGGACCGGGTCAAACGGCTGGGTTACGCCCAGCAATTTAGCTGTTTCCGGCATCAGCTGCATCAGGCCCATGGCCCCTTTGTGACTCATTGCCAACGGATCAAAATCGCTCTCGGCCTGGACAACCCATTCGATCAGGCGCGGATCCATTCCATGCTGGCGGGCAATCCTGCTGATTTCCAGCTTGATCTGTTGACGGTCCCATTCGACTGCCCCGTCCGAACGACGGTTGCCGTCAAAGGCCGGACGGTATCCCTTGTGTTTTGGCTGGTCCGTAAAATGCAGCGTCCCGTCCTTGCCCTCCCAGACGTAAACATCGGCCCGCACAATATCGCTGGCAAACAGCAGCGACAGGAACGCCACGGACATTGTTGCCACAAAACGATGTTTGCAAAATTTGTCAATCATAGCAACTGTTCCGGACCCGTGGACAGCGCGCACGTTACCGTGGGCGGCGACCAAGCACACACAATCAGATTATAGCGACAGAACACGGGCCAAGGCAAGCATCAAGACGGTACGGTCGATAGAATATATTTATCCATGTTGCGTTCCAAACCATTGATGTGTCTGTTTTTTCTGTCGACGCTGGCAGGATGTGACATCCTTTCGCCACCGGCGCGCGAACCGGGCGACCTGCTGGAGTACGTTTCGTTTGTTCGCGAACGAACACAGATGCTATCCAGGTGGCTGCCGGTTGTGACAGAACAGGACCAGTTTCAAGGCCCCGCATACGGTATGTTTCCTGTTACAACGCCGGTGACGTTCGCGGGGCCCGTGTCACGCATAGAAGACTTTGCCGGCCAGACGACGACCCCCTCAAGTTACCAGTGCAGCCCCACCTGCGAGGCCATCTGGGCGGGCGAATATCGATTTGGTCAATATTTCCAAATGATTACGATCAATCCGGATAACGGCACAATTTCAGGTGCGTGGGCCGATGTCACAACACCCACGTGGGGCCGCTTTCGTGTCATCCAGACCGAGGCCGGCAGCCAGTCACGGCTGGACACGGTCAAGATCACGCCGATCCGGACCTGGACCTACGCCTGCGACGGAACAACACCTGTTGCAGATTGCGGGATTGATGCCAGTTGGTGGCGAGGCATCCAGGCCAATGGCATCATTTCTGCGGGGGACCGGACGGCACAGTTTGAGCTGGATGTTGCGGACTGGGCATCTGGATTTCCCTGGGCAGGCCGCCCCCGACTGGCCAGGTACGCGGCCGGACCCGAGCGTGCACGCACCGTATACTACGGCAACGGCGCGACCTATGATGCGCGTTCTGGAAACCGCAGCGGAAACTGGCACGTTTCGGCACCGGGTGTCACCCAGTCCACGGGCGCGGTCCGGTCCGGCGGGGCCAGCCTGGAGTTGAATTATCGACCCGACCAGTCATTGTTTCGCATCCAGACCGATATTGTCTTTACCGATTCCGGCAGGACGACCGCAGTTACCGAATTGCGAATTCCACGGTTTGGCCGAACGATCGATGCCCAGGTCAAAATTACACGGAATGGCGATATCAGCACGCTGCGGTGGTCGGAACCCGACCTGTCGGGCACGCTGACCCTGCGCAAGGATGCGCTGGGGTGGCACCTGAATGGATTCTGGGACAGCGCATTCGGTGACCTGGTCACTATCGAGGGATTCTATTACGGTCCGGGATTCTGGCAGGGCTCTTTTGCCGGTTGGCAGGTTACGGACATCGACCTGCCAACGGAAACCGGCGACTGGCTAATGCTGGCAGACGGCTCGTTCCAGAGCACCGTCCTGTTCAAGCAGGTGGATGGAAGCCTGACAGAAATACCCGTTTATTCACCGCCGGAAGGTGCGGCACCGGGGATTATGGAGTAGGCGCCGGCCGGCGGACGCCGGCGATCGCGACAACCAGTCCGGCAAAGGCTGGCGACAGCACAGGTACGTGAATGCCCGTTGAAACAACGGCAACACACGCTGCCGCAGCCGCCCCTGGCACCAACAGCGCCAACCATCGCAGCGGTGACACCGCAACGAGACTGGTAACCACCAATGTCAGCAGCAGCACCAAAAGTGAAGCTGTCGCGTTCAAAGACGGGTCCAGCTTCTGCATCAGTGATTGAACGGCATTTGCCTGGACCTCGGCAAACGGCATACAGCCGAATTGGGTCGCCGCACAGTGACCTCCGGTCGGGTCGGCATTGAGGATGACAATTGAGTCCTTCAGTCGTTGGTTGGCTACCGTCGATCCTGACAGGACCTGGTCAGCCGCAATGTGGTCGAACGACCCGGGCGGTCCCAGGATCCAGATGCGCCGATCAGCAGTCAAATCGGGCAAACCCGAATCATCGCCCAGTGCCCGGCGCGCAATTTCCCAGGAAAATGGGACCATGCGTGCACCGGGGACATTCCTGACTCCGCCAATGCCCACTACATTGCCATACACGTCCCTGCTCATGTCCAGGTAACCGGCACCGGCCTGTCCCTTGGCCCACTCTGGTGTGTTGAGCATGAACGGAATCATTCGCGAGTCGACGACCCCTCCCAGCACTGTGTCGAAGTAAGGCACCGTCGCCCGGATGATCGCCTGATCACCCTGCGGATCGCGGGGCACGGGCAGGACAATGGTCATTCCGATCACGGCAGGCCCCGCGCGGCGAATACGTTGGACAATATCTGCAATTACGGCGCGCGGCCAGGGCCAGTCACCATACTGAGGCGACCTTGAAGGATCAATATCCACCAGCACGATCCGATCGTCTGCAGGCGGCGCCTCGGCTTGAATCAAGCGCGACAGGATCGGCCATTCAAACAGTTCGAAACCCGTGTCCGTCGAAATCACGGCAAACGTCAACACGGCAATTACCACAGAAAGGCCAGCATGGACAAGCATTCGCTGCCCGTTCATCGGCGACGGGACCTGTCGGACTGCAGGTTTTTGATCTCGCTCAAAAACAGTTCCAGCGGTCGGCCTTGCAGTGGTTGGACCTGCCCGGGACGAAGTTTGCCCAACAGGACTCCGGCCTCGCCAGTCCGAACCAGCCGATGCACATCGCAGCCAAGGGCTTCGAACATGCGGCGCAGTTGCTGGTTCTTGCCTTCTTGCAGCTGGACGTCAACAACAGTTCGGCTGGTCCGGTGCTTGACACCCAGGACCCTGGCCCGATGGGACAACGTCTCGCCATCGGGCAACGCTGACAGTTGTTCGAACTGTTCCTGTTCGCCCTCTTCGAACAACCCGGAAATCGTGACCCGATATTGTTTTCTGGCACCGTAGCGGGGATGGGTCAGGTAATTTACCCACGCGCCGTTGTTGGTCCACAGCACCAACCCCTCGCTGTCCCGGTCCAGACGTCCAACCGGCACGCAGCCGGCTGGCATTTCAGTGGCGATCGCGGACAGGTCCCATCGCCCGCGTTCATCAGCTAACGATGAAATGACACCGCGAGGTTTGTAATAGCGAAATACGTGGTGTTTTTCGGCCACGGTAATGGGTTTGCCGTCGACCTCGACCAGATCCGAATCGGGGTCAATGGTCAGGCCGGGTTGCGTCAATCGTTCGCCATTTACCGAAACTCGCCCGTCCCGGACAAGCTGGTCCGCGCCGCGACGGGACGCAACCCCGGCGCGACTGATGAACTGGTTAATCCGCACCCGGCGTTTCCGGTTCGGCACCATCGTCGACCGGATCCGGTTCCGGCGTCTCGTCAACGGGTTCTCCCGGGGTCGCGGTTGGCTCGCCGCCGCTGTCGTCGTCCCCTTGATCGGCAACATCGACCTGGACATCCACAGGTCCAGGATCAGTGGCCCGTTCGTCAGGGGCGGCGCCTGGGTCAGCTTCGGCATCGCCATCGCCCGAGTTGCCAACGGCATCATCATCGACCAGGGTAATATTGGCGAGGTCGGTTAACGGCAGGCGTTGCTGCAGTTCATTGAGTTCTTCTTCCAGTGGTGGCAGGTCACCAAGCGACTTGAGTCCAAAGACTTCCAGGAATTTCCTGGTGGTCCCGTACAACTGGGGACGCCCGGGCATTTCCTTGCGGCCGACAATCCGGACCAATTCACGTTCCATCAGTAACTTGACACTGCCGGCTGAATCGACGCCGCGAATTGTGTCTATTTCGGCCCGGGTAACCGGCTGGCGATAGGCGATGACGGCCAGGACTTCGAGCATTGCGCGCCCAAGTCGCAACGGTGCCTGCTGGTACAGCCGCCGTACCCAGGGACTAAGCTCGGCCCGTGTCCGGAACCGATATCCACCGGCAAGCTGGACAAGCTCAACGCCGCGATTATTGCCGGGATCACCGTATTCTTCCTTGAGAAGGTTCAGGGCGTCTCGTACGTGGTCCGGATCGACCTCGGACAAGAGCGACCGCATTTGCTTGAGGCCGACCGGCTGGTCTGCCGCAAACAGCACAGCTTCAAGAATCGTCGCGGTCTTCTGGAGTTCCATCGATGTCATTGCCTTTCACGATTTGCGAATAGTCTGGCATTGGCGCCTGCGGATCCCGGCGAGCCAGGTGAATTTCGCCCTCGCCGCCGGTTTCCACGACTGCCACCAACTCGCCGGATTTGACGAGTTCCAGCAGGGCCAAAAAGCGAACAATCACTTCGGCGCGGTCCGCCGCATCCGACAGGATATCCCGCAACAGAAAACGAGACCCGCGTTTGAACCACGATGCCAGCGAACGAGCCCCCTGCTCGACGGTACGGCTGGACAAGACGAAGTTCAGCGTCGAATCACCCTGCCCGTCGGGCATGTTCGCCAGGACCTCGGCAAACGCTTCCATCAGTGCAAAGACACTGACCGGCGCCCAGGGTCGTTCCTGGTCATCGGGCAGGTCCGGCTGGGCAGATGCTGGAAAAAGTTCACGTCCCATCAGCGGGCGATCTTCCAACGTTTCCGCAGCTTTCTTGTACCGCTCATA
>JBFJWU010000236.1:0-5662 GCA_041623475.1 bacterium
AACCCGCCTCGCGCAGGAATACGGTGTGTCGATCGATGTCTACAGCATCATTTACAACCTGATTGACGACATCAAGGCGGCGCTTCAGGGCTTGCTTGCACCGGAGGAAAAGGAAAAAAGCGTTGGCTGGGCCAAAGTCCTGGAAACGTTCCCGATCAAGGGCAAGGGGACTGTTGCAGGTTGCAAGGTCGAAAGCGGCAAATTTGCAAATGGCTTGAGTGTTCGGCTCGTACGCGATGGGCAGGTGCTTTACGACGGCAAGATCGCAAACTTGCGACGGTTCGAAGACGATGTCGAAGAGGTCGATACCGGGCTGGAGTGCGGAATCCTGTTGGAAAAATTCAACAAGGTCAAGATTGGCGACGAGCTTGAATGCTATGACGTTGTCCAGGTCGAGCGCATATTGGGCGAGGGCGATTGATCGCAGTCGCGGTCGAGGTTGACCTGTACCTGCCCGGTCTGAGGTCACTCAAGGACAAGCGCAAGCTGGTCAAGTCAATTGTCGATGGCATTGCACCACGATACCGGGCGGCCGTAGCAGAGGTCGGTCATAACGAGGACTATCAAAGGGCAACGGTGGGCTTTGCATTTGTTGGTGCCTCGCCATCGGAAGTCCACCAACGTAAACTGAAATTGTTGGACAAGATTCGCGGAAAACCAGGGATCGAAATCGTGGCCACCAGGGATTCCGAGTGGTCGCCGACGGACGATTCGGCAGGATTTCCGGGGATCTGACACCTGGCGGAAACGCGAAACCCGAGGACACGATGTTGTGGCGCATGTAAATCCATATCCCCGCTCTGTACGAGTGGCATCGTTGCTGCAACAGGAGGTTGCGGGCTGGCTTTTGCAGGATGCCGAGGCCCCCTGGAACGGCCTGGCGACTATTACGCGGGTTGAGCTGTCTCGTGACATGACCAAGGCTGACATCTACGTATTACTCCACGACGACGATGAGCCGAATGTCAAGTCCCTGATGGCATATTTGAAGGGCGAGGCAGGCCGTGTTCGAGGTCGACTGGGCCGGACATTACACATGAAGCGAATTCCACAGTTGGTGTTCCGGTACGACCATCCATATGCGGGGGCCGCGCGTGTTGATCAACTGATCCAGGGCATTTCCCGAGAATCCGGGCAGGACGAACCCGATGAACAAGGCTGACTCGTCGCCGCAATTGGCCCTGGTTGCATCCGAGCTTGCAAACGGGCAGGAATTTCTGTTGACCTGCCACGCGAACCCCGACGGCGATGCATTAGGCAGTTTGCTGGCAATGGCCCATCTGCTGACAGAGATGGGAAAAACGGTTCACGTGTACAGTGCTGACCCGGTTCCCAAACGACTTGCGTTCCTGCCTGGCTGCGAAATGGTACGCCCGGATTTGCCGCAAGAGCCGTGCGAATGGCTGATCATCATGGACTGCTCGGAAGCAGAACGGGTTTCCCCCGAGCTGGTAGAGCATCACCCCTGGAAACGGTCAATGGTCATTGACCATCATTTGACCGAACGGCTGACTGGTGACGTGAATTATGTCGACCCGTCTGCTGCGGCTACAGGCGAAATGATTTTCCGAGTTGCGCAGTTTTTGGGACATAACATCAGCCCGGAGTTTGCTACGTGCGCGTTTACGGCCATCTGTACAGATACTGGCTCCTTCCGTTTTTCGAATACGACCCCGCAGGCGATGGCCGTTGCATCACGGCTTGTGGAAGCTGGAGCGGTGCCCAGCGATATCGCGCAACACGTTTTCGAAAGCCAGTCCATTGGTCGTCTTCGGCTGCTGGGCGAGTTGTTAGGCGACCTGGAATTACATTTCGACAATCGTGTGGCCTTGATCGAGGTGACGTCCGAGAAGATGCAACGATGGGGTGTGACCAAGCCGGAATTGGATGGAATTGTGGATTTTGGTCGGTCTATTGACGGGGTCTACGTGTCGATCCAGGTCCGGGAGGTCGAAGCGGATGTACGATACAAGGCCAGCTTGAGGTCGCGGTTTGGGGTCAGTGTCGAGTCTGTTGCCAGTTCATTTGGCGGCGGTGGTCACAAATATGCCGCCGGGTGCGAGTTGGCAGGGACGCGCGATGATGTGATTGGTCGGTTGCTGGTCGCGGTTGAATCGGCTCTTGACGATGCGGGGCAAACATGACGATATCGGGTGTGCTATTGATTGATAAACCTGCGGGCTGGCGCAGTCGCCAGGTTGTTGATGCGGTCGGCAAGCTGCTGGGCGAACGCAAAATCGGGCACGCAGGCACGCTCGATCCTGCGGCAACTGGTCTTTTGGTTCTCCTGATCAGGGATGCTACCAAGCTAAGCCGATTCCTGATGGATGGCCGCAAGGTTTACCAGGCAACCATCCGGCTGGGGATTGAAACAGATACATATGATGGCGACGGCAAAACAGTTGCCGAATGCGAAACCGGTCATCTTACGTCGGATCAGGTAAAAGAGGCCCTGGGGCAATTCAGGGGAACGATCACGCAGACACCCCCAGAATATTCCGCAATAAAAATTGACGGCAAACCGGCGTACAAGTATGCCAGAGCCGGGCAGGAAGTTGAGGTCAAACCCCGCGAGATTACGATCTATTCGCTGCAGATTACTGATATTAATTTGCCGGATGTCCAGATCGAACTGACCTGCTCCAAGGGAACCTATGTGCGCAGCCTGGCTCACGATCTGGGTGCGGCTCTTGGAGTTGGTGGGCATCTGGCTGCGATTCGCAGGGTCGAATCCGGTGCCCATCACGTCGCCCAGGCCATTGACCTGGAACAGTGGCTCGACCGACCGCGGACGGAACTGGAAGGCATGATCATTCCTGTCGCGGAGGCGCTTGCCGATATCCCGGCAATACAGGCGAACACCGCTCTGGCAGCCCGCGTCCAGAACGGCCGACCAATTGAAGGGGAAGTTCTTTATGGGCAACTGCCGGAAAACCTGCGCAAGGGTGACCTGGTTCAAATCCTGACCGACCAGAAACTGGCTGTGATGACTGTCGTCTGCCCGCCTTCAGAGCTGGGGCCGCCGCCGTGGCGCGGGACGCAGCCACTGAAATACGAACGGGTACTGAATACAAGTTGAATTATCGGAGGGAGTCGATTTACAGCGGTTCCCGCAGTTTCGTACGGATGCTTTTATGCACAGGCATTATTGGAAAGACAGCGACCTCGAGTTAATCGGCAGTGGTCGCGCATTCGAAGAAACCGCATTTGTCCTGCCGCGTCAGCGCCTGGCCATTGACGGTGGTTGGGGGCGCTCCGAGGTATTTGCCCAGCCGAATTTGTTTTTATCGCACCTGCACATGGATCATGCTCTGGGCTTGCCCCGCTACGTTGTCAATCGGCACAAGATGGGCGATGGAAGCTGCCGGGTAATTGTGCCGGCCCCGGTACTGACCGAAGCCAAAGCGATCGTCCGGGCCTGGCAGCAAGCAGAAAAACGTTCAGATGGCATAGAGTGGATCGGTGTCGAACCTGGCGACGTCGTTAACCTTGACGGGCCCTGGCGGATCAAAGCCGTTGGTGCGCGTCACAATATTCCCTGTGCCGGCTTCATCCTTCAGAAACGAGGTTCAAGAGTCCGTGAGCAGTTTGCACACCTGGAATCCAGCGAAATCGGGCGTTTGGTCAGGGAAGGGCGGGATCCTGTGATCCATAGCTGGGATCCCGTATTTGCGTACTCTGGTGATACGGATGCCGGGATTTTTGACGAGCATCCGGAATTGTTTGATGTGCCGGTGTTGTTGCTGGAATGCACGTTTGTTGAGTCGTTTCACGAAGACCCGATCAATGCCCGGGGCCACATTCATTGGGGCGATCTTTGCAAACTGGCACCAGAATTCAGAAACAAGTGCCTGATGCTGACCCATTTTTCGCGGCGGTATCGTCCGGATCAGTTGTGGGAAACATTGAATTCCGGGGTTCCCGATGTTTTGCGTGAAAAATTGTGCCCGTTGATTTATGTTTCCGGAAGTGAAGACCGGGGCGACTAAAAAACATCCGGGCAGCGATTGTCCGGTTTCCGACCATTATCGAAGATATTCGACAATCTCCTTTACTTTCAGCGGTTTGCCGTTATATACTGGTGCAAGGTCATCGTTGTAAACGTTGTTCTAAATTCGGAATCAATTACTGTGCCTGTGATGTTTTCAACTTTGAAGCTATGTCGCCGGATTCGGCTATTTGTCTGTGCAGCCGTGTGGGCTGTGTTGTTGCCGTTATCCCCGGCGATGGCGGGGCACGGGTCTTTCCCGCTTGAATCGTCCTGGACGGCGACCACGTTTGGCAGCCTGCCAGCGACGGATGTCACCAGCGACGGTCCACAGTCACATCTTGAGATCCTGGGATCGGTAACCCAGCCCGCGTTTATGACGTATGCCGACCCCGACACCTCTGGCGATTTCTATTTTCGGGTCCGGTTGGATGCTGATCCGTGGCAGAGTGCTGCGCAGCAGATGAAGTCAATGGGCTGGGACGTTATCATCGAACTCGACGGGGATCTCAGCAATTACGACTACATGATCCACAACCGCGGACCGGGGGACGACCGTCTGCAGCTGTGGTCCTGCGATATCGGCTGCGCGACAAACACGGGTAATCCGGGAAACGTACCGGACCTGCAGTTGCAGGATGTCGACGCCGATACGAATGTTCATATTCTCCGCCCCGTCGCAATTCCCGTTACCGAAAGTTACTTCAACGGAACGCTGGATTATTGGGCCGTCGTCGCAGTGCCGTGGTCCTGGATGATCGGCATCGGGATTACGCCTGATACACCCGTGCGGTTTGGGGCCTGCACGAACGTGTCAGGTGGGCCCGGCTGTACGGGGGATTTCCTGGGGTTTAGTGGTGTCGCCGGCGATGGCACTTTGGATGATATCCTTGGAGACGAACAGACGCTTAGCGGCAAGGGGATTATCCGCCTGGCGCCGGATCCAGTGACGGTTTCCGAAGGTGGATCGCCAAATACGGTTACTGCAACGATCAGCAAAAAAGCGCCTTCGGGTGGTACTACGTTCACGGTAACTTCCCTGGATACCAGCAAGGTTACCGGACCCGCTTCGATCTTTTTTTCGGCCGGGTTAACGCAGGTAACCTTTCAGGTCTGGCCGCAGACCGATTTGGATTCGGTAAACGATACAACCTGGGTTACTGTGACAGATCCCTCGGGATTTTATGCTGGTGCAACCGTGGTCGTGGACATTATTGACACGGTATCCGGAACCCCGACGATCTCGCTTTCGCCGGATCCAATCGCGTTGACCGAAGGGGGCGGGGCGGGGACTTTGACGGTCTGGTTGAACCAGGCGGCGCCGGCGGGCGGGACGACGATTACGCTGGCCAGTTCCGACACTGGTGCTGTTACGGTTCCGACGTCGGTTTTTATTGCGGCCGGGACGACAAGTGCGACGGTCAGTGTTTATCCGCAGGATGACAATCTGGATTCTGTCGACGAGTCGGTGACGATCACTGGCAGTGATGGAACCGGCTATTACAGTTCAGGCAATGCCACGGCTAACGTCACCGACGACGAAGGCCCGTTTATATACCTGTTACCGACAACCCTGTCGTTGCTGGAAGGCGCTGGCAGCGCGAATTTCACCATTTACCTGAGTGAGCCGGCGCCAGCGGGTGGCACGACGATCACCTTGTCGAGCGCAGACAG
>JBFJWU010000237.1:0-5614 GCA_041623475.1 bacterium
CCGCATTATTACGCCCACTGGTCCGTCGCCGCTTTTCCAGCAAAGACTTCTCGGGCTTCGACCGCGTGACTTCAGCGAAACTGCTGGTCGACATATTCCGTCGACTCGGCGTATAAGGCTTGTACTTCTTAACAGGCATGATCTTAAGCGCCTTCGAAAATTGGAATGGTCTGGCCTGCTTCAACCTGGACATAGGCTTTCTTCCAATTGGGCCGCTTGCCCAATGTCCGGCCGAATCGCTTGACCTTGCCCCGCACAACCAGCGTGCGGACAGACTGAACATTCACATCAAAAAGTTTCTCTACGGCCCGGCGAACTTCCTGCTTGCCGGCGCTTTTGTCGACTTCAAATACATAGACGTTGCCGTCGGCCTGGTTATTAAACGACTTTTCGGTAACCAGCGGGCGCCGTATCACTTCATAAACATCAGGTTTCATCAATTACCTGCCTTCGCACCGCTTAGCCGCGAAAACACTTTTTCGACGGCATTGTCTGCCAGCAAAACCACATCGGCGGCAAGAATGTCATAAACATTGATTCCTTCAGCCTGCAGAACACGCACGCCGTCAAGATTCCGGAATCCACGTTCGGTCGGGCTGGGCACCCCGGATGCCTGCCGCCCGTCGCCGACGACAACGAGGGTGCGCTTTCCACCCGCAGCCTTGACAACGTCCTTGGCCTGCCGGGTATTTGGCGCTTCGAATTGAAGACCTTTCACAACCTTGAGCTGATCATCGACGGCGCGGTCAGCCAGCGCCATTCGCAATCCAAGGCGGCGGACTTTCTTGGGCAGTTTGGGCGACACCTGCTTGGTCCGTGGACCAAAGGTCGTCCCCCCGCCGCGCCACAATGGGCTGCGCCGTGTACCGGCACGAGCGCGGCCCGTGCCTTTCTGACGCCACGGTTTCGCACCACCACCACGAACTTCGGAACGTGTCTTGGTGTGCGCCGTGTGCCTTCGCTTTTTCGCTTGCTGCCAGACGACAACGGCATGCAGGACGTCGCGTCGCGGCGTCACGTCAAGCAATCCGTCCGGCACGTTTACGGTGCCAGAATCCTTGCCAGCAATATCGACTTGTTTCAATTTCATAATCTGCTCGCGTTACCCTGCCTTGGTGACTCGGACGACGCTGTTACGCGCGCCCGGCACTGAGCCGTCGACCAGGATCAGGTTGTCTTCTGTCAGGACATCGACAACGCTGAGATTGCGGACCATCTTGTTTACGTTTCCGTATTGGCCAGGCATCTTTTTGCCCTTGTCGACGCGACCGGGATCGCTGGCATTTCCAATACTTCCCGGTGCACGATGAAAATTTGAACCGTGGCTGGCACGACCACCGCGGAAACCATGCCGTTTGTGAACACCGGCAAACCCTTTGCCCTTGGTTCGGCCACGGACATCTACCTTGTCGCCAGCAGTAAACGTTTCGGCGTTCAATTGTGTCCCGACCTCGGGAAGTTCGTCGCCATCCCAGGCGAACTCTGCCAGATGCCGGAATGCGTCGACACCCTGCACCTGGAACACGCCACGCATCGGCTTGGTCAAGCGGTCGGCATTGACAGCGTCAAACCCGACAACAACTGCGCGGTATCCGTTGCGTTCTTCGGTTCGGACATCGACAACCGTGCACGGACCGACCTGGACAACAGTAACCCCCCTGGAGTTTCCGTCCTCGTCGAACACTCTTGTCATTCCGACTTTGCGCCCCAGCAGACCGGTTCCCATCAGTTAACTTCCTTCGCCTTCATCTGCTTGACCTCGACACTGACTCCGGCCGCAAGGTTAAGCTTCATCAGGGCATCAATCGTCGTCCCGGTGGGTTCGATAATATCCAGCAACCGGCGATGGGTGCGCGTTTCAAACTGCTCACGACTGCGTTTGTCGACGTGCGGACCACGAATAACGGTATACCGTTCAATCCGGGTCGGCAGCGGACTGGGCCCAGACACGCGCGCACCTGACCGCTTGGCCGTATCGACGATCTCGGCGACAGCCTGGTCGAGGAGCTTGTAGTCGAATGATTTCAACTTGATTCGAATGACTTGATCAGACGACATATTAATTACGCTTCCTCAGTAACCTTGCCAGCGCTCTTGGCAATAATTTCCTGCGCCACGTTGTTTGGCACCGGGTCATATTTGTCAAATTGCATTGTGTAAGACGCCCGCCCCTGGGTCATTGACCTCAGGTCTGTCGCATACCCGAACATCTGGGACAGCGGCACTTCGGCGCTGACAACCTGCGCATTGCCACGCACACCCATACCCTGGACGCGGCCGCGGCGCGAGTTCAGGTCGCCAATCACATCGCCCATAAAGTCCTCAGGGACGACGACCTCGACCTTCATCACTGGTTCCATCAGGATCGCACCTGCCTGGACAGCACCCTTCTTGAATGCCATCGAAGCACAGATCTTGAACGCCATTTCACTGGAGTCGACCTCGTGGAACGAGCCATCGTGCAGTGTCGCCTTGACACCAACCAACGGGTAGCCGGCCAGGACACCATTGTCCATTGCTTCGCGAATCCCTTTTTCTACCGCAGGGATATATTCACGCGGAATCGATCCGCCGGAAATCTTGTTCTCAAACAAAAAGACCGCTTCAGGCTCATCGCCTTCAGTTTCCGCCTCTTCAGGGGCCAGCGGTTCCAGATCGATAACGACGTGACCATACTGACCGCGACCACCCGTCTGCTTGATGTACTTGTGCTCAACGCCCTGGGCCGGCTTGGTGATCGTCTCCCGATATGCAACCTGCGGTGCACCGACATTTGCCTCGACCTTGAACTCACGGAACAGGCGATCAACAATAATCTCGAGGTGGAGTTCACCCATCCCGCTGATGATGGTCTGTCCGGTCTCGTGGTCAACGCGAACGCGGAAGCTGGGATCCTCGACCGCCAGCTTCGCGAGCGCCGTAGACAACTTTTCGTGGTCAGCCTTGGTTTTGGGTTCGATCGCGACCGAAATAACCGGATCAGGAAAATCCATTTTTTCCAGCAGGATCGGCTCCTTGGGATCGCACAGCGTATCGCCGGTGACAACATTCTTGAGCCCGACGATTGCGCCAATCTCGCCAGTCGGAAGGCTGTCGACCTCTTCGCGCTTGTTGGCGTGCATCCGCAGTACCCGGCCAACACGTTCCTTGTTACCACTGGCTGCGTTCAGGATGTAGCTGGAGCTGTCCAGCGAACCAGAATACACACGTACGTACGCCAACTGACCAACAAACGGGTCGGTCTGGATCTTGAACGCAATCGCAGACAACGGAGATTCCGTGTTGGGCTTGCGGCGCATCTCGTCGTTTGAATCGACATCAAAGCCAATGACATCGCCGATATCAATCGGGCTGGGCAAATAGGCCACAACGGCATCAAGCAGCGGCTGGACACCCTTGTTCTTAAAGGCGGTCCCGCAAAGCACCGGCACAATATGCATCCCGATTGTCGACAACCGGATACCACGCACCAGTTCCTCTTCGCTGAGGTCGCCATTTTCCAGATACGCGTTCATCAGGTCTTCGTCGTTTTCGGCAACCGATTCGAGCAGCTCTTCACGGGCAGCGTCTGCCTCGTCCTGCAAATCAGCGGGAATATCAACCAGTTCGAACTTGGCACCCAGATCTTCGTTCTGCCAGATAATGGCTTTCATCTTGACCAGGTCAACCACGCCCTGAAAATCTTCTTCGGCACCGATAGGCAACTGCAGCCGTACGGCCTTGTGGCCAAGCCGGTCCTCAATCATTCCAACAACATTCGCGAAATCAGCACCAACACGGTCCATCTTGTTGACAAATGCAATCCGGGGGACTTTGTAACGGTCGGCCTGGCGCCAAACCGTCTCGGATTGCGGCTCGACCCCGCCAACAGCACAAAACACTCCGACGGCGCCGTCAAGGACGCGCAGCGAGCGCTCAACTTCAATTGTGAAATCGACGTGCCCTGGCGTATCAATGATGTTGACCTGATAGTCGCCCCAGAAGCACGTTGTTGCCGCGCTGGTAATCGTGATACCGCGTTCCTGCTCCTGCTCCATCCAGTCCATGGTTGCAGAGCCCTCGTGGACCTCACCGATTTTGTAATTTACACCGGTGTAGTAGAGGATACGCTCGGTTGTCGTAGTTTTTCCGGCATCAATATGGGCCATGATGCCGATATTGCGCAGTCGTTCCAATGGTATGGTGCCTGACATTTACGGTCTCCGATCAGGTTCGCGCTACCAGCGGTAGTGGGAAAATGCGCGGTTTGCCTCGGCCATGCGATGCGTGTCTTCACGCTTGCGCACGGCGGTCCCGCGACCGTTATAGGCATCGGTCAATTCGCCAGTCAAACGTTCAACCATCGTGCGTTCGCTGCGTGCACGGGCCGCTGTAAGCAGCCACCGCATCGCCAACGCGGTCCGTCGCTTGGGTCGCACTTCGACGGGAACCTGGTAGGTTGCGCCACCAACCCTGCGACTGCGGACCTCAACCTGAGGCCGGATGGATTCAATCGCCCTGTGAAACACCTCAACCGGGTTACGACCCAGCTTCAAGGCGATCTCGTCGAACGAACCATACATGATCCGCTCGGCAGTCGACCGTTTACCGTCTTTTTGCATCAGGTTGATGAACTTGGTCACCAGCACGTCCCCATACTTGGGGTCGGGCAGAACCTTACGCTCGAAATTTGTGCGACGTCGCGCCATCTATTAAAACCTTCGATACTTTCAGCTGAAAATTACTTGGGCCGCTTGGTCCCGTATTTTGATCGCCCTTGCATCCGCCCCTGCACGCCCAGGGTATCCAGGGCTCCACGAATGACGTGGTAGCGAACACCCGGCAAGTCCTTGACACGACCACCACGAATCAGGACCACACTGTGCTCCTGAAGGTTGTGCCCTTCGCCAGGGATATAGGCCGTTACTTCCATTCCGTTAGTCAGACGCACACGCGCAACCTTGCGCAGCGCCGAATTCGGTTTCTTCGGGGTCGTGATATAGACACGCGTACAGACACCGCGACGCTGAGGACAACTCTGCAGCGCAGGCGCTTTTTCCTTTTTCCGCTTCTGCTTACGCGAGCGGCGTACCAGTTGGTTAATTGTAGGCATAAAATCTTCCCGAGTCGCCCTGGGGCGAATTCGACACAAACAATGAGTGTATCAGTGAATTTAAATTCCTGTCAAACCGTCGGGCGCAAAAATCGCCCTGCCGGGTCCCGACCTGGGATCGACTGGATGACATACCAAACGGCCAAAAGATTTAACCGTTTCGGACCAGAGAATTGTACACGGAAAGGTAGGATCTGGCCATCCGGTCTGCCCCGAATTCCCGGACACGGGATGCAGCCCGTTCCACCATCGGTACAGGGTCATGGTCGCGACAGATGGTCTGGATACAATTCGCGAGTTCGGATGCATCACCGGATCGAAACGTAAGGGCGGTCTCGCCCTGTTGAACAAGATCAGAGGTGCCGTCGATGTCAGACGCAATTACCGGAATACGAAAATGAAAGGCATCAAGGAGGACAGTTCCCAGGCCTTCGTGGATCGACGGCAGCACGAACAGGTCGGCAGCAGCAAACCACGCATCAGGTTCGAACGAAAAGCCAGGGAAATGGACACGGCCAGCGA
>JBFJWU010000238.1:0-5607 GCA_041623475.1 bacterium
GATCTACGTTGTCAGGCCCGGCGACACGCTGTGGGATATTTCTGACGAAGCATATCAGGATCCTTGGAAATGGCCGCGTATCTGGGAGAACAACCCAGAGGTCGATAATCCGCACGAAATTTTTCCCGACGGCCGATTGGTGATACCGTTTACGACGGGGCAGGCACCACCGCCACCGCCGCCGGAACCTGAACCAATGCCGGAGCCGGTTACCGAACCCGAGCCCGAGCCTGAACCGGAACCGCAGCCACAGGCGGAAGCGGCACCCGAACCGGAGCCCGAGGTTGAATTGATCGAACCATCTGCCTCGGCTTCGATCCTTCGTGAGTACGATCAGGGTGCCAAGGAAACCCGACTACAGATTGACGAAGCGCCCAGGAAATCTTTTGCTGACGGCATCTATGTTCGCCTGGGAGACGAAGGCGTTTTTGCAGACGAGGAAGACAAGGCACCGATATCCATCCTCGGCGGAACCGATGCGCGCAAGAATTTCGCAACCGGCGACGTAGTCTATCTTTCAAAAGGTGAAAACTACGACATGAAGCCGGGACAGAAGTTTTATGTCTACAAATCCGATGGTGTTATGGAACATCCGGAAACCGACGAGGTACTGGGTAACTATTTGCGTATTCAAGGTGTCCTCGAGGTGGAATCGGTTTACGAAGAGTCCAGTGCCGCCAGGGTTTCCTACAGTTCAGACGCGCTGACACTGGATATGTCGTTGATGCCCTGGGAGAAACGCAGTAGCCAGATCGTACCGATATACGATGATGAGGTCGTGACCGGGCGGATCGTACGGACTGCAGACAACTTGCAGACAATCGCGGCCTATCAGATTTGTTACGTGGACATCGGGGAACGGTCAGGTATTGAAGAAGGCCAGTTGTTGGCGTTTTTCCGAAATCAGGAACCGCGATATGATCCGATTACCGAAGAAGACATTCGCGTCCCCGACCTGGAGCTTGGACTGGGGGTCGTCGTCGAGACCAGCCAGAAAACGGCGACCGTGCTGATCGTGCGTTCACGCCTGGAGATCGAACTCGGCGATCAGGTCCGGACCCTGGTGGACGCAAGCTGACCTGATACGACTGTAGATTCAGATAGTTTTCAGATGCCGGCAGGCCACCAGACCTGCCGGCATTATTGCGACTAGCGACTAACTCGCGGCAGTGCAGGCGAGCGGCTGCTATCATACATTACGCTGCAAGGAGGATTGGCAATGCTAGATCAAACGAGCATGAAAGCGGCTGTAGACGAATTGGTGGCAAGCGATCCCGGGGTCCGGGCCGCGGTCGTTATCAGCTATGACGGTCTTGTAATGATTTCCAGCCTTGACGACCGGGATCGGAGCGAGGCGACAGCGGCAATTGCCAGCGAGATTATCGGTAAGGCCCGGCTTGCGGTTAATGAACTTGACCACGGGGAACTGGGCGGGGCGATTGTCTTCGGTGAAACCGGAGGCTCAATCCTGCGAATGATTAATGAAGAAATTGGACTGATTTGCGAGGTCGGTCCGGCCGTCAACGTCGGGCGACTGTACGGCCTGATGGGGCGAATTTGTACCCGGCTCAATGCCGGGTAAACTGGATTCGCAGTCCCTTGGACGAACTGATCTATCAATGTGCGGTCTGCGGCGCTCGTGTTTTGCGGTCGCGGCCGATCGAAACCGAGGAATCCTGTCCGCGCTGCGGGCAGGAGGGGCGGCTGGAACCGTTTGGCCGCGAACGTCGTGCAGAGCCCGTCTGGTTGCGCAAGATGATTGCGCGGATTGAGGGAGGCAGGGGGCCGGTAAGATGGAGTTGAAGCGAAGCGGTGACTGGGTTCAGTTGGCTGACGGCCGCTGGGCAAATCTGGACCACTGCGACCTTATTGAAGTTCGCGAGGCCGACGGGGGCTGGGAACTGGTCGCCTGGAATGCCCGCCAGGCCCATCTGGACGCATATGTTATCGCAGAATTCAAATCCGACAAAGAGGCACGCAAGGCGCTCGACGCCATGGCGGAGAATCTAGACTAAGCTGTGACGGACCCGCAGGTGTGGATGGACGAAGCGCAGGTACAGGAATGTACCGGTGCCATGATTTCCCAACTGCAAAGCGGGATACCGGATGGACAACCGGTTATTGTCGTTGGAATTCGCGAAGGTGGGGACGTCCTTGGACTCCGTATCGCGGATGGCCTGCGTGAAGCCGGTGTCGATGTCGCAGGCGTTGGGGCTCTGGACATTACGCTCTATCGCGATGATTTTGGTCATCGTACCCATTGGCCGGATGTTCGCGACAGTGATATTCCGGTCGCAATCGACAATTCGACAATCATTCTGGTCGATGATGTCCTGTTTACCGGGCGGACAGTGCGGGCTGCGATGAATGCGCTGCTTGATTACGGTCGTCCAGATCGCGTCGTCCTTGCTGTTCTGGTCGATCGCCACGCCCGGCAGCTTCCGATTTGTGCCGACGTTGTTGGTGCCCGACTGGACGCAGAACGCGACATTCTCTGTCAGGTGCAGTTTCGTGAACAAGGTGCCGATTCCGACCAGGTTTTGGTGTCAGGGGCCGTTTGATGCCGAATCTGTTTGGCTTGCGGGACCTGACTGCGGAACAGCTGACGTATCTGATTGGACAGAGCAGGTCAATGCTGGAGGTTTTGCAACGACCGGTTCCCGTTGTCCCGGCGCTGCGCGGTCGGCGGATCGGGCTGATGTTTTTTGAGCCCAGTACACGCACCAGAATGAGCTTTGAGCTGGCGGTAAAAAATCTTGGCGCCGACTCGCTCAATTTTTCCGCTGGCGGCAGCAGTCTCAGCAAGGGCGAAACATTGCTGGACACAGCGATGACCGTATCCGCGTTGGGTGCCCATTGTATTGTTGTTCGCGACAGCCATTCCGGGATGCCCGAGTTCCTGTCGCGTCATCTGGACTTACCGATTATCAACGCAGGCGACGGGACAAATGAACATCCGACCCAGGCCCTTCTGGATCTCGTGGTTATGGGCGAGGAATGGGACGATGCTTTCGCCGGGAAGACGCTGTCCATCGTTGGCGATATTTCTCGCAGCAGGGTTGCACGGTCCAATCTCTGGGCGGCGCGCACACTGGGAATGACCGTGCGGCTGGTTGCCCCGCGCACCTTTGTTGACCCGGGACTCGAGGACTGTTTCGGAGTACCGGTCTTCACGGATCTTGAGCAGGGAATTCGTGATGCGGATGCGGTGATGGCGCTTCGTGTGCAGAAAGAACGGCGGCAGGCCGGTGGCCCGTATATCCCCGAAACGTTGGACTATTTCTTGCGTTATGGCCTGACGCGGAAAAAACTGGATGACCTTGCACCAAACGCGGTTTTATTGCACCCGGGGCCCGTAAACCGGGCTGTGGAACTGGCTCCGGACCTTTTGTACAACCCCGATCGAAGTCGCATTCAGCGGCAGGTTACGGCCGGAGTTGCCGTCCGGATGGCGGTATTGTATTGGGCATTGGGGGCATCTGATGAATAGGCTGATTCGATTTTCCGGGGCAACCGTCAGAATTCCCGGGCGCTCGCCTGAAGTGCGTGACCTGGCTGTACAAGGCGGAATCGTCGTTGATGCTCCCGCAAGTGAGAACGATATAGTCATTGACGCAACCGGGTTGGAATTGTTGCCCGGTTTGACGGATCTGCATGTGCACCTCCGTGATCCGGGCTTGACCTACAAAGAGGACATCGAAAGCGGTACCCGCTGTGCGGTTTCGTCTGGCGTGACATCCGTTGTCGCGTTAGCGAATACGGATCCGGTTAATGACAATCCAGAGACAACCCGGTACGTCATCGAACAGGCCGAATCCCGCGCGTGGTGCCGGGTACTGCCTGTCAGCGCGGCGACAATGGGGCTGAATGGCGAGGAACTGGCCCCCTATCACCAGATGCTGGACGCCGGTTGCGTCGCGATCAGTGACGACGGGGCGACGGTCGAAAAAGCCGGCGTGATGCGGCGAGTAATGGAATACGCCAGATCCGTAAACCTGCCCATTTTGCCGCATTGCGAGGACCGAAGCGTTCGCGCTGGCGGCGTCATGAACGCCGGCGAAGTCGCAGTGTCCCTTGGATTACCAGGCAATCCGCGAGAGGCCGAGGAGATCTGCCTCGCCAGGGATCTGTTGCTGGCGAGACTGACGGGGGCGCACCTGCACGTACAGCATGTAACAACAGCAGGTGGGATTAACTTGATCAGAAATGCAAAGGCTGAAGGTGTGCGGGTAACAGCCGAGGTTTGCCCACATCATTTGTTCCTGACTGACGAAGCCGTACGAGAATGCGGAACCCACGCCAAAATGGCACCGCCGTTACGAACGGCAAGTGATGTCGACGCGCTTCGGGATGCGCTGCGGGAGGGCGTTATTGATGTGATCGCAACGGATCACGCGCCCCATGCCCGCCACGAAAAGGACTTGCCATTCGAGGCCGCGCCCGACGGAATCATTGGTTTGGAAACGTTGATGCCCTTGTGTCTCAAGCTGGTCGCAGAGGGTGTGATGGACTGGGAACGACTGTTGGACCTGGTGGTGACAGGCCCGCGCCGGGTCCTTGGTGCATCGGGCGATGTACTGGGCACAGGTGCCCCCGCTGATTTTTGCCTGGTCGATTGCAGTCGTGAATGGACCTACGTCGCTGACGATGGCCAGAGCAAAAGCAATAATTCACCTTTTGATACATGGACATTCACTGGGCGGGTTACGACGACGTTTGTAGACGGCGTCTGTCGCTGGGATCTGGACGATGTTATGCCGGATTCGCTAAAACCCCGTGCCGGCGTGCCGTTCCAAAGACCCTAGTTGACCCCTTTACAGGTCAGGCCATGACCGGGACAGGTGGCATAGCTGGCGCAACGGTCACGTTATCATCCTCGACGGAAACATCAAAAGCGTCTGACTCATTCCACAATAAGGTCAACGGGATCTTGACTTGTTCGTCAATGCGACGTTTCAGGAACCGGGCACCATATTTCGGGCTGTAGCCGATCTCGGCAAGCTTGTCGACCGCCTCGGATTGAATGGCCAGCTGTTTACCTTGTTCGGCCATCTGCAGTTGAAGCTGGTGTAAATGCCGCGAGGTGATTTCGCGGACCTGTTTCTCGGCCAGTGGGCGGAAAACTATTACTTCGTCGATCCGGTTCAGGAACTCGGGACTGAAACGTTGCTCTGCGACTCGCTGGATCTTTTTCCGAGTACCACTGAATGGCATGTTCTCGCGTGCAAAGCCAAGCGGGTTTACGGATTTGCTGAATTCCTCACTGCCGAGGTTGCTGGTCATGATGATAATAGTGTCGCTGAAATAGACCTTCTTGCCACGGCCGTCGGTCAGCCACCCCTCGTCGAATACCTGCAGGAACAGGTTTACCAGCAGCGGATGGGCTTTTTCGATCTCGTCAAGCAGCACAACCGTGCAGGGGTTTTTGCGAACCGCGTTGGTCAGGATTCCACCCTGATCGCTGCCGACAATCCCCCTGGGCATTCCAATCAGCTTTTCGACGGCGATGTTGCCGTCCTGGTACTCGCTCATGTCGACACGAACCATTTTTTCTTCGCTGCCAAAAAGCGATCGCGCCACTGATTTTGCCAGCTCGGTCTTTCCGAC
>JBFJWU010000239.1:0-5537 GCA_041623475.1 bacterium
GTTTTCGATTGCCGCCTGGGCATTGCCGGCCTGGTAACTGAGCATCCCGAAGTAAAAGAATGCCTGGGGGTTTTCAGTTTCCTTGGCCGATGCCTGGAAATAACCCAGAGCGTCGTCCTGGCGTTGCAGGTTCATGCTTGCAATACCGCGCAGGTAGTTGGCATCCCAGTATTCAAATTCTGCGGATTCAAGGAATTTCAAGGCCAGGGAAAAATTGCCATCCTGGACATAGGCAAATGCCAGGTAGTACCGGGCATTTTCGTCCTTGCGATCGTCGCTGAGCGCGGCCCGGAATTTCTTGATAGCGGCGTTCAGGTCGCCGCCTTCCATCAACAGGATTCCTTCGTTAGTCAGTTTGACCGACTCTTCGCTGGCGTTAGCCGGCTGCACAACAAGTCCTACGGCCAAAGCCGCGGCAACAACACCGGTTTTGATGATTCGAGCGTATGTTCTGGCTGATGCGGGAACGGTTGTAGTCACCGGGAAGGCCTTTCCTTTCGGCAATCCGAACTGATTGAATACCCGCGAATAGCATACTTTCCCCATAGGGCCCTGTCAACTCTTTTTAACCTTGCCCGGTCACCTGTACAACAGGGGGTATGCTAGCTGTAAAGTCGCAAAAATACTGTGATCTTAATCACATCCACGGCCGGTCGAGGAGGACCAACTGGCCATTGTCAATTTGTGCGGAAATGCCCAGGGGAATGGGCATCGCACCGGCACCATGCCCGACCGGTACGTTAGCCAGCGCTGGCACGTCCAGCCGTTCCGCCCAGTCGGCCAGGACCTGTGACAATGGGTCGGAATTGCCGGATCGGTCCCGGCAGTCTGGAAACGCACCAAAAACGAGGCCCCTGACCCCTTCGAGGGACCCGGAATACCATAGTTGCTCCATCATTCGCTGGATCCGGTACGGGGATTCACCGATGTCTTCGATTACCAGGATGGCATCACGTCCATCCAACTGCCACGGTGTCCCGCACATCCACGCAAGTAGGGTCAGGCAGCCCCCTCGCAGTTCTCCGGTTCCCGACGCAGCAGGTCCAATCGGCTGGCCTGCAAGGTACTGATTCGGCAGATCGCCGAACAACGCATCGCGGTAGCCCCGGCGACCCGTCTGGTCATCCGGTTCGGCAATCTGTCCGCAGGGCATCGGTCCGTAGAACGTGACCAGGCCATGATCCTGCAGCAATATTGACTGCAGTACTGTGCAGTCGCTGGATCCGATCCATAACGGGGCCTGGCGGGCTGTGCGTGCAAAGGGCGCGTCGCCCAGCAGGCTGGTCGAGCCAAAGCCGCCCCGGGCCGGCAGTAATGCCGGACATTCAGAATCCAGTCCCGTATTCCAGTCCCGGATCCGTATTTCCGGTGGGCCGGCGGCGAATGGTGCCGGACCCGCATCCAGGGATTGGCCGGTTTTGACATCAAGTTCGAGCGACTTCAGCAGTTCAATGCCGCCGGTTTTCCAGGGATCGCGTACGGCGCCCGATGGCGCAAACAGCAAACAAGAATCCCCCGGGCGCAGTGCCCGGGGGACGTGTTTTCCGAATCGGATCACCGGCCCGTGGCCGGTTGTGTCAGGCAGGCCGGGATGCTCAAAGCATCTGCAGCGTGCCGACCTGCATCGCCAGGTTCATATCGCCTTCGATGCGGATTTTGCCGGCCATAAACGCCTGCTGGGGCAGCATTTTTCCAGATGCGATCATTTCCGCGTCCTCTTCCTGGACAGCAATGGTGCAGGTCGGATCATCCGGGGCATCCGCGCCAAACTTGATCCGCGCACCCATCAGTTCGTCGGTGCCTGCGAACATGCCGATCTTGAGCGTGCCTTTGATCTGCTTGACGCGATCGGCAACCGCCGGTTTTACGCGGGACGGGTCAAATGTTTCAGCATCCAGTTCGGCCAGGCCGAACCCGGTTGCGCCGTCGAGCGCTTCACTGAAATTGTCAACCGTTGACAGGACCGTGACGTCGGCATCGCCAGCCAGTCCCTGGCCAACGCTCAAGTCACCGCCGGAAAAGGCAACAGTCCATTCGCCGCCGCCGTCGCCCTCAAGTCCGACCGAGACCTTGAAGTCAACGGACTTCTGCTCGTCGGTCAAGCTGTCCTTGTGTGCCGCAAACTGTGCGGGGATTTCGGTTTCGAAAAACTCTGCTGGATTGGTCATAACAGGTCCCTCCTGAATTGTTGGACGTTTCGGGATTATACCCGCCAATAAGTATACACAGATGTATATTTACTGACAAGCGCGCGAGCTCGCCCTCGTGGTCGGTCAAATTGTTCAACCGGGCCAACGATTTCTCGTAATTTACATCGCCTTGCGCTAGAATATCCAGCGTGAGTATCAGCGAAGCCAGAGATCCGGCAACCAGCGGGATCAAGGACCGTTTGGCCCGTGTCGCCACGATGCTGGTCGAGCAGGGAGTCCTGTCCGATGCGGACCGCCAGGAGGTGGTCAACCACGGCTCGATGACTGCGGCGCGAATCCAGGCAGGCCGGGTTGACCGTTCAGCACCGTCGCCTTTTGAAGTTATTGCCCAGATGGGGTTTGACAGGCCGGACGACCAGGGTGCCGTCACAGAATCCATGGCGCTCGAGGCCGTTGCGCGGTCGATGGAACTGGGTTTCGAACGTCTGGATCCGTTAAAGATGGACCCCGAATTTGTGACCGGGATGTTCGGGCGTCCCTTTGCTCAGCGACACCAGATGGTACCGGTTCGTGACGAAGGCGAGCGACTGGTGATCGCAATCGCCGACCCGTTTGATGACGAGGGCCGCGAGGTCGCGAAAAAAACCGCCGGCAAACCGCTGCAGTTCGTTGTTTCGCCCCGCGACGAAGTGATGCGGGTTATTCGTGAGTTTTACGGGTTCCGGACCAGTATGCGTGGCGCCCAGGAACAGATTTCCGGCCCCAAGGTCGATGTCCAGAACCTGGAGCAACTAATCCAGATCCGCGGTGACAAAGAGCTGGAGGCCAGCGACCAGCATATTATCAACGCGGTCGATTATGTCTTTCGCTACGCATTTGAAACGAACGCCAGCGATATCCATATCGAACCTCGGGGCGACGAGAGCATTGTCCGGTTTCGCATCGACGGCGTGCTCCATCGGGTTTATTCGGTTCCCAAAAAGATTCACGCGGCGTTGGTCAGCCGTATCAAACTGATCGCACGTATGGATATTGCTGAAAAACGTCGGCCACAGGATGGTCGTATCAAGACCGTTAATGAGGGGCGGCAGGTGGAAATGCGTGTCAGTGCGATGCCGGTTGCGATGGGCGAAAAGATCGTCATCCGTTTGTTCGACCCCGGCACGATCCACGGTGACCTGGAAAAGCTCGGTTTTCGTGATGATGAACTGGGCCTGTTCCGACGCTGGATTTCGCAGCCGCACGGGGTCGTTCTGGTGACCGGGCCGACCGGTTCGGGGAAAAGTACGACGCTTTATACAGCCCTGATGAACGTTGCGACGGACGAAATCAACGTCGTGACTGTCGAAGATCCGATCGAAATGATGTTTGACCACCTTAACCAGGTGGCCGTCCAGTCCCAGGTTGGCGTGACGTTTTCGTCGGCATTGCGGACCATCCTGCGGCAGGATCCGGATGTGATCATGATTGGTGAGATTCGCGACCAGGAAACCGCTCGCCATGCGATCCAGGCATCGCTGACCGGGCATATGGTCTACAGCACGCTGCATACCAACGACGCGCTGACCGCGGTGCCGAGGATGGTCGACCTGGGTGTCGAGCCATACTTGCTGGCAAGTGCGCTGACAGGATGTATGGCCCAGCGGCTTGTTCGCCGGGTTTGTGACAGCTGCAAAGTTGAGAAACTGATTCCCGTTGAAGAGATCGTTGCCGCAGGTGGGCAGGCAGCGAACGGTGACGATGTCATTTCAGTTGTCGAGGGCGAAGGGTGCGTGGATTGCCGGGGTACCGGCTATCGCGGTCGGGTTGCGGTTGTTGAGATGGCTGATATTGACGAAGACCTGCGCCAGGCCATTGCCCACAACGAATCAATCGACACCCTGCGCCAGGTCGCTCGTGGAAACGGAATGCGGTCGTTGCGGCGTGCCGGGCTGGATCTGGTTCGCGACGGGTTGACCACCATCGAGGAAGTCCTGCGGGTCACGGCAGACGCATCGGAATAGGTGCGGAGACCGGCAACCATGTCGCAGGACCCGTGACAGATAAACCCAAAGTATTGATCATCGACGACGAAGTCGATGTTGCTGACAGCTTGCGTTTGCTGATCGAGTCCCGCGGTGCCGATGTCCGTGTGGAAATCCGTTCGGATGCCGCTGCGGCAGTCGTCGAAGAATGGGCCCCGGACCTGGTCCTGTGCGACCTGCGGATGCCCCGGGTCGACGGTCGCCAGGTTCTGGCCCAGTTGAAATCCCGGGACTCCTGCCCCCGCGTTGTCATTATGTCGGCCTACGGCTCGCTGGATACAGCTCGTGAGTCGCTGGGCTGGGGCGCCGACGACTATGTCAGCAAGCCCGTTTCAGGTGATCGAATCGGCAAACTCCTGGACGATTTGAGCATATCCGAAACTCCTGGTGGCGATATCCGGGCCGGTATTGCCGACGGCCAGGCCCGGTTTGGGCGGCTGGTCGGAGCCAGCCCGGCGATGCGCAACGTATTTGACGTGGTTGATCGAATTGCCGCGTTTCCGACAACGGTTCTGGTCCAGGGCGAAAGTGGCGTTGGCAAGGAACTTATCGCCCGCGAGCTTCACGATCGCAGTGACCGGCACAACGGGCCGTTTGTACCGGTCAATTGCGGTGCGATTCCGGAAACCCTGCTGGAAAGCGAGCTGTTCGGCTATCGCAAGGGTGCATTTACGGGTGCCGACCGTGACCGCGAGGGCCTCATCCGGCAAGCCAACGGAGGGACCCTGTTTCTGGACGAGATTGGTGACCTGCCGCTGCAGTTACAAGTCAAGCTCTTGCGAGTCCTGCAGGAATCGGTTGTCCAGCCCCTTGGCGCCGCACAACCTGAAGCGATTGACGTGCGCTGGGTGACGGCGACATTGACAGACCTCGAACAGGCGGTCGAGGACGGAACATTTCGCCAGGACCTTTATTTCCGATTGAATGTCATGCAGGTCCGTGTTCCGCCACTGCGACAGCGACCGGGGGACCTGGACTTGTTGGCCGCCAGTATCCTTGCGCGGTTTCATGAACGGTACGGCAAGGGCCCACAAACCATCGAGGCCGCAGCGGCTGAACGCCTGCGTGCCTATTCCTGGCCAGGCAATGTCCGCGAGCTGGAAAACGTCCTCGAGCGCGCATTCATCATGACCGATTCCGAGTCCATTACGTCCGAGTCTCTGGAGGCACTGCTGCCCGGTGCCGCCGCAGTGTCCGCGTCGGACACGGTCGATGATTTTTCAGGGACGGAAACATTGAGTATCAAAAAAGAAGCCGGACGGCTGGAGCGTGCATTAATCGTTCGCGCGTTGTCCCGGACCGGTGGCAATCGAACCCAGGCGGCAAAATTACTGGAAATCAGTCACCGCGCCCTGCTTTACAA
>JBFJWU010000240.1:0-5501 GCA_041623475.1 bacterium
CCGAGTTTGATTCACCGACAACGGTACAGGGTGCACCCGGCCAGCCGCAGGCGGCACCACAACCGCCGCAGCAGGCTCAGCAGCCGCAGGCACAGCAGCAGCAGCAACAACAGCCCCAGCCGCCATCCCCGCAGGGCCAGCCGCCGGCGCAGGGTGGGGACCAGGAGCAGACTGACGAGGATCGCCTGGCGACACAGATTTTCCTGGATTTCCTGAACAGCCTGGCCCACAGCATGCTGGTACACCTGGGTGAGACCCCGGATCCTGGCAGTGGCCTGGTGCGGGAAAACCTGGAAGGTGCCCAGCAGACGCTGGAGATCCTGGGCGTGCTGCGGCGCAAGACCGACGGCAATCTGTCGGCGCAGGAATCGCGCGTGTTTGATTCGCTGATTTATGAGTTGATGATGCGATTTCGCCAAAAAGTCGAAAAAGTCCAATCGCCTGGCGGTGGCGTCCCGGGCGGGCCCGGCGGGCTGGGCTGATGCGTTCTGCCGGACTGGCTCTGTTCGGCGCGATGTGCGTGCTGGCGGGCATGGCGGTCGGCGGCCTGCTGGACAGCACCCGCTCGACCGAGGCCATTGCCAGGTCCAGTACCGAGCCGATCACGCTGCCGGAAGCCGGCACCATTGCCGTGCCGGACTTTTCGGTCCTGGCTGAAAAGGTCAAACCGGCTGTCGTCAACATTTCGACAACGCGAACGCGCAAGAACGACGGTGGCGTCGAGCAGCAATTGCCGGCCCCGTGGAATGAACTGTTGCGTCGCTATTTCGGGCCCAACGGGCCGGGTGGTGGCGGTCGTCCGGCACCCCGGCAGCAGAATTCGCTGGGCAGCGGCTTCCTGGTGTCGGCAGACGGGATCGTTGTGACCAACAACCACGTGGTCGAGGGTGCCGACGAGATCCAGGTTGTCTTTGAAGACGAAAAATCATATGACGCCGAAGTCCTGGGCACCGACGAAGACACAGACCTGGCAGTGCTCAAAATCGTATCCGACGAGCCGTTCGAATACCTGGCGTTTGGGGATTCCGATGCCATGAAAGTCGGCCAATGGGTGCTGGCCGTTGGCCAGCCGTTCGGGCTGAACCATACGTTTACGTCGGGGATCGTCAGTGCCAAGGGACGGACGATCGGTGGCCGGGACGTGCGCTATCAGGACTTTATCCAGACCGATGCCAGTATTAACCCCGGGAATTCCGGCGGGCCACTGCTGAACCTCAAGGGGCAGGTCATTGGTGTCAATACGGCGATTTTTTCGCGCACCGGCCAGAGCGCCGGGATCGGCTTTGCGATTCCCAGCAACCTGGCGGCGTTTGTCATCGATCAGCTGAAAAGCGGCAAAAAGGTTGTCCGGGGCTACCTGGGTGTACGGATTCAGGGCGTTGACGAGGACATTGCTGCGGGACTGGGGCTGGATTCGCCGCGCGGCGCGCTGGTGACCCACGTATTTGGCGACAGCCCGGCCGGCAAAGCCGGTGTCAAGGTCGGCGACCTGATTACATCATTCAACGGCCACGAGATCCGCCATTTCCAGGAGCTGCCGGTCCGTGTCTCGACTGTGCCACCGGGGACCAAGGTCGGCATCGTTGTCCTGCGCGATGGCAAAGAGATCGAACTGGACATGAAACTGGCCGCATTGCCGGACGGGGACGAGGACCTGGACGATAACGCAGCTGGCGAGGATGACGTAGACGACCCCGAAAATGTCCTGGGAATTGCGGTTCGGCCGCTCAACAACCAGGACCGGGACAACCTGGAACTGGACCGGGGCACCAAGGGCTTGATCGTCCAGGGTGTCGAGCCCGATTCTGCCGCCTTTGCAGCGGGGATTCGCGGCGGGCAGGTCCTGCTGCGGGCCAACGGGTCCGAACTGGATTCGGTGGATGACCTGGAAGATGCCCTGAAAGCCGCCCGCAAGGCCGACAAAAAGGCCTTGCTGCTGCTGGTCAGGGTCAACGGGCAGGATCGGTTCGTCGGCGTCGAACTGGACGACTGACCCGGTGATACTGGGTGCCCACCAGTCCACGGCGGGCGGGTTTGCCAAAGCGGCCGAACGCGCCCGTGACGATACCGCCGAATCGGTCCAGATCTTTGTCAAAAGCCCACGCACCTGGCAGGCAAAACCATTGGACCCGGAACAGGTTGAACTGTTTCGCTCGCAGGCCCTGGCCGCCTATCCGGCTTCGCGCTGGACGATCCACGCCGGTTACCTGATCAACCTGGCGTCTGTTCGCGATGACCTGCGGCAGAAAAGCATCGATGCCCTGATCGACGAACTGAACCGGGGCGCGGCACTGGGCATTCCGTCGATTGTCCTGCACCCCGGCAGTTACAAGGATTCGGACCAGCCCAGCGCGATCGCGCGCCTGGCCGAGTCAATCAACCGGATTCACGGTGAACGCGGCACAGACGGACCCACGATCCTGCTGGAAAACATGGCCGGTGCGGGCAGCCAGTTGTGTGCCGCGCCCGAGGCGTTCGCAGACATTTTTGAACGCCTGGACAACCCGGACAATGTTGGTGTCTGCCTGGATACATGCCACGGGTTTGCTGCCGGGCTGGACTGGCGGACCCGGGACGGCTACGAGGCCGCCATTGGCCGGTTTGCGGCGGTCTTTGATCTGGACAAGGTCAAGGTCTGGCATCTGAATGACTCGCGCGGCGACTGTGGATCCAACCTGGACCGGCACGAGGAAATCGGCGAGGGCGAAATCGGCCAGGACCTGTTTGGCTGGCTGGTTCGCGATCCACGCTGGCAGGATGCGCTGGGCATCCTGGAGGTCCCGGTCGGTGATGACGAACAGACATACCGCCGTAATCTTGATATCCTCAAGCATCTGCGCGACAATACTGCCTGAAAACCTGCCAGGAGAAAGAACCTGATTATGAAGCTGGATCGCGGCGCGATACTCGCCATTGCCCTGTTACCGATTATGGGTGCCCCCGCCGGGGCGGAATTTAACCCGGATGCGTGGAAAGTCCGGCAGTCGCGGATGGTCCTGCGCGAAGCGACGGTGTCAGCCGGCCAACAGGATGTTCGCATCGAGGTCTATACCGAACCGGAACGGCAGGGCTGGGGCCGGCAACTGGCAGACTGGGCGACACAACTGGTGCCGGCGCTGTACCAGCGTTTTGGGCCGCCCGCCGGGATTGAGTCGATCCAGATTATCGAGGAAACCGACCTGCCCAGTTTTGGCTGGAACGGCCTGAAAAAAGGTGTCCGGCTGCGGTTCCCCGCAGATGCAGCTGAGCTGGCACACCAGCTGGTCCACTACTGGATTCATCCGGGTACCGTTGCCGATCCATGGCTGCAGAAAGGTGTCGCTGGCTGGGAGGGCCTGATGGCGATGCGCGCGGCCGGGATGCCGCTGGCCGCCGAGGCCGAATGGCAGTCGATCCTGCTGATGGGGCGGGAAAACTGGGCGGATCGTGATTTCCCGTTGTCCGAGGTCGAGCTGCACGCGGAATCGGCCGAGCGGTTTGCGTTTGGACGTGCCAAGGCGACCCTGTACATTGCGCTGTTGAATACCGCGTTCGGTGACCGTGGCTACAGCGACTGGGTCAAGGGCCTGGCGACTCGGGACAAGGCGCTGGACATGGACGGACTTAAAAAAGACATGAAGGACGTCGGTCGCGATCCGGCCAGTCTGCTGCCGGGCTGGGTTGTGGGCGGCGCTTATGCGGCCTACCGCTGGAAAGATTTTGACGACAAGGACAACGACGGGATTCCCGATGCTCTGGAGTCCATGCTGGGCACCAATGCCGAGGACGCGGACTCGGACCACGATCGCCTGAGCGACGGGTTTGAATTCTGGTCCAATTTCAATCCGGCGGACAAGGACACCATGGGCGACAACAAGATGGACAGCGAACGTGTCGGCCTGGCCGTGGACGGCCTGGGTGCCGATTGGCAGATTCGCAACCTCAAGCCAGCGTTTTCTGATGCGGCTGGTGACGGCAACAAGTTTGACCTGACCGATGTCTACACAGCCGCGGATGCCGGGTTCTTTTACCTGCGACTGGATACGGCTAAACCCGTGGACCCGACTGCCGATTACTGGATTTCCCTGTTTGTCGACACGGACAAGGACAAAAAGGCCGATGTCGTTGCCATCGGCGATGATGCTGGACGGTCCTGGTACGCCCGGTACCGCAAAGGCGCCCAGATCCCGGAAGCGGGTGACCCGCATCCGGGCCTGCGGATTAACCGATCACGAACGACCGAGTTTGCATTGCCGCTGGACCTGCTGGAAGGCAAGCGTTCGTTTTCGTTCAATATTCGCATTGACACGCCACAGGGCACCCAGGCCATCGACAACATCGGTGGCTACTGGCACAAGGTAGACCTGGCCAACATCGGCATCCGCTGATTTTGCGCAACCCGGGAATGCGATTTCGCTGGGCGATCGCCGCGCTGGGATTATGTGCGGCCTGCAATGACACAGCGGGCCGAACAATTGACGTGGGCGCGGTTTCGGCTACGCCGGGCGACAACGGCACCGTTGCGATCGGCGACCAGCAACGCACCCTGCTGACCATCCAATCGCTGGAACTTCTGGAATTCGAACCAGACGTGACTATGCTTTTCGGTTTTTTCGAATTTGACCGTCCCGATCCGTCGACCAGGACCCTGACCGTCCAGGTCAGCGAGTCGACGCGCGGGATCGAGTTTGTTGACGATGCCGGACAGGTGGTCGCCACAGGGGTGATGACGCCAGACCTGGACGGGTCGGTCACGACTCGGATCGAGTTGCCCGACGATGGAACGTTCCGGGCCGCACGCCTGCAGTTCGGGTGCGCCGAAGATGCCCGATTCTGGGGCTTTGGTGAACAGTACAACCATATCGACCTGCGGGGCCAAACCGTCCCGATCTGGGTGCAGGAACAGGGGGTGGGGCGCAAGGAGACAGCCGTGCCGCCGATCGGGTCGTTCGTGCATTCCTATTTCCCGATGCCGTATTTCCTGGATCCCAAGGGCGGGTACGGATTCCTGCTGGATAACGTCCAGTATTCGGAATTTGACCTGTGCAACGAACAACGTGACGCTTGGACCGTTGAAGTCTGGGATACGGACTTGGTTTCTTTTGCGATCCTGCCCGGACCGACCGCGACAGATGTGATCACGCAGTTGACCGAACGAACAGGGCGTCTGGCATCGGTGCCGCCGGACTGGGCCCTGGAAGGCGCGTGGCTGGCGGCACAGGGCGGCACGACTGAAGTCGAGTCGCGGGTCAGTGCAGCTACCAACGCCAATATCGCGCTTAGCGCGGTCTGGGTCCAGGACTGGGTGGGTCTGCGCCATTTTGGCAACGGCAATTTCGGCCTGAAGTACCGCTGGAACCATGACCGTGACCTGTATCCGGGGCTGGAAACGCTGATAACGGACCTGGACAGCCAGGGAATTCGCTTTCTGGGTTACTTCAATCCGTGTGTCGTGCCTGACTTTGAACAATACGCCGAGGCGGTGTCCAACGGCTACCTGGTGGAAACAGCCGCGGGCGAGC
>JBFJWU010000241.1:0-5501 GCA_041623475.1 bacterium
GGACCCGCCGGTTCGTTAACGACTGAGTTTCCGGTACCTTCGGGGGATTGGACCCAGGTCGTACCTGCCGGGAACCTTCCGGCTGGTGTGACGACGTACGTCAGCAACAACAATCTGGATGTCGTGCTGCTGGATGGAAGCGTGTATCTGGCATTCCGGACAGCGCCTTCACATTTTGCCGGCGAGGACACGTTGATTCATGTTATTCGCGATGATACACCCGAAACACCGGGACCCTGGGAATATGAACTGACCCTGTATACCGGCAAGGATCTGCGCGAGCCGAGGATGTTTGTGATGAACGGGTCGATCTTCCTGTACGTGTCCGAGCTGGGAACAGACCTGACGACATTTGATCCCGGTCGGGTTTTCGCCGTTGCCCGGGATCCAGGAGGTACCTGGGGGAAGTCCCGGGATGTATTCCTGGACGGAACGATTGTCTGGCGGACAAAAGTGCGAAATGGCCAGGTCTATATGACCGGGTATCGCGGTGGCGAGAATATCTACCAGGACCGGGATAACAGTGGCGGGCTGGAAATCCTGTTCATGACCACAAATGACGGGTGGAATTGGACAGGTGTTGATCCGGAAAAGCCGGTTGTCCTGACTGGTGGTGTTTCGGAAACCGGATTCGAATTTACGGACAGCGGTGATCTATACGCAGTTCTGCGAAACGAATCAGGTGATGTCAACGGATTTGGCAGCCGATTATGCTGGGCGGCGGCCGAGGCCCTTGGTCAGTGGGATTGTAAGCCTGGCAATGATCCCCACAAATACGACAGTCCGTTCATGTTCAGGTATCAGGATTTCCTGTATTTGATCGCACGTTACAATCCGTCGGGACCGTTTGACACGGCACCAGGCGAGCCAGCGACTGACGAGCGCTTCAATTTGAACCAGACTCGTTATTCAACGACGACCAAGCGTACCGCGCTATATGGATATGACACTGCGCAGCCGGCGATCGTGCCGCTGGATATCCTGCCCAGTAACGGCGACACCGCATTTGCGTCGGGCGTCTGGCTGGATGACGATCGCCTTCTGGTCTTCAATTACAGCTCTGATTTCAGCGGGCCGGATATGGCATGGATCGAAGGCCAGTTTGTCGGCAGCCAGATTTACAGTGCGATACTCGATTTTTCGGATTTGAAACGATGAATGTCGGCGGCCTGATCCTGCGGCTGGGGCTGCGGCTGGTCGTGATTTTTGTCGTTGTCCCGGTGCGCAGGGTTATTCGCGGCCGCAAACATCCCGAATGGTCCCTGCGGACCGAATTGTTTGTCGAGATGATGCAGTTGATGACCAGCAACGAAACCGAAGACCCGCTGCCGGTTGTCAGGAAACGAATAGACACCGTATCCGCCAGATCCCGGCCGGTCCGGGGGGCAGTGGCGGAGCCGATCTCGGACATTGCCGGTATGACCGGAGAATGGCTGCAACCGCTCAAGGGAGGGGCGGGAACGCTGCTGTATTTTCACGGGGGTGGCTACGTCGTTTGTTCAACTCATACGCACAGGCAATTGATGTCCGGTATCGCGGTTGCGGCTGGCTGTCGTGTTTTGGGTGTCAATTATCGGCTGGCACCAGAGGATCCGTTTCCGGCGGCGATTGAGGACGGTTATGCTGCCTACCGGTGGCTGCTGGATGACCAGGGCCTGGATCCTGCCGACATAATGATCGCCGGGGACTCGGCCGGAGGCGGCCTGACCGTCGCAACATTGCTGGAGATTCGCAAGCAGGGCGCACCGATGCCGGCCGGTGCGGTTTTGCTGTCACCGTGGCTTGACATGACCTGCAGTGGCAGTTCGATCAAATCGTACGCGGCGTTTGACTATCTGCCTGAAGATGCGATCCGCGAGTATGCCCAGGCATACGTTGGCGATACGGACCCCAGGGATCCGCAGGCGTCGCCGGTGTTTGCAGAACTGGGTGGGCTACCGCCATTGCTGGTTCACGCTGGTGGGGTCGAGGTCTTGCGCAGCGAGATTGAACAGTTCTGTACCAACGCGCGGGGTGCCGGCGTTGATGTCCAGTTGGACATCTGGCCAGGCATGGTGCACGTCTGGCATGCGTTTCCATTGATGATTCCGCAGGCACGGCCCGCGACTGACCAGATCGCCGGATTCATTCGCCGCCAGCTGGATTCGGACCGCCAGGTTCCTGCTGCAACTGGTTAGTACTATGTGCATCCTGCTGATCCTGCATGACAAACACCCTGATTATCACCTGATCATTGCCGCCAATCGCGATGAATTCTATCGGCGGCGGTCGCGCGCATTGTCTGCGTGGCACGGTGGTTCAGGAATTGTGGCCGGTCAGGATGTCGAGGCCGGTGGCACTTGGATGGGGGTTACCCGAACCGGCCGATTTGCGGCCCTGACCAATTTCCGGGACAACGACCGCGATATCTATCACGCTCGACGGTCCCGGGGCTTGATCGTCAGGGAACTGCTGGAGCTGGATACGGATACCCGGGGCCAGATGCGCGATTATCTGGACCAGGGTGATGACTATGCCGGATTCAGTGTCGTCGCCGGTCGCCCGGGCGAACTGGTTTACACCAGTAACCGCGCGCCGCGCGTACGAACGCTTAAACCAGGCTGCTACGGTCTGAGCAATGGACTACTTGATGAGCCGTGGCCAAAGGTAAAGCGCGGCAAAAAGCGACTGCAGGACATTGCCGGATCGTTTGGCGCTGGTTCGGAAAACGCAATGTTAGATGCTTTGTTTGAAATGCTTTCGGACAATACTATTGACGGTCAAGAAGCGCCACCGGATGATGCCGACATGAAGACGTCCTTGGCACCAATTTTTGTAAATACGCCTGAATACGGAACGGTCGGTTCCACGGTGCTGCTGGTTTCGCGTGCTGGCAAATTGACGATTCAGGAGCGACTGTCCCGGACTATCGCTACAGAGCCACTGCGGACCTCGATTTCATACCAGTTGGCGCCGGCAGCACTGACAGTCTAAACCTGACCGGTCCGGTCCGGGCCCTGCGGCCACTCTTCTAAAATTTTACCAATCGGCAAAAACAGATACGGGGTTTCATGTTTTACCAACCATTTGGTAAACATAAGTAGTTGCAATAAAAGGAAAAATCATGTTAGCGTCATGCGCCATGAGGTCTGGTTAATTTTTTACCAGCGGAGGGGCGGACGCAGTGACAGATCTGAAAAAGCGGCTTGATGTTGATATTGTTGTCGTCGGGGGCGGGCCGGTTGGCGCACTAGCCGCCCTTGGCTTTGCCAACGCCGGAGCCAGCGTTGTGATTGCGGAACAGGCACCGGGCGCATCACGACGCCTGGCTGGCGAATGGATTCATCCGGATGGTTACCGGATCCTGAGGCAAATTGCCGGCGATCCACCAGCCGGGGTCCGAACTCGTGGTTTTATTGTCATTCCTGATGACGGCAGTCCAGACATCGTCCTGGATTATGGAGGTGGGTCGTCCGGGCTGTGTGTTCAACATCATCTTCTTGTGGCGTGGCTGAGAGAGCTGATCGCCGCTCATCCCGGCGTTCAGCTTGAATTTGGCGCTCGTGCTTCGATTCGAGATGGACGAGTCATATTGGATTCCAGTAGTGGCCAGATAGAGGTACGTGCGGACCTGATTGTGGCGGCAGATGGTCGTTCGTCCAGGATCGAACAAAAGACCCAGGGGCGTCGGGCGACGATGCAAATGTCCTGGACCGGCGGGCTTTTGATTGACGACCCAGGTCCCGATGCAGGTCCATATGGTCGCGTGTTCCTGGGAGGGCCGGGACCCGTGTTGTTGTATCCGGTGGGTGACGGGTTCCGGCTGACATTTGACCTGCCTGCGACGTCGCATCGCGCGTCGCGTAATCCCGATGCCTGCTTGAAGATTCTGCAAGCGGTTCTGCCCGAATATTTTCACAAATCGATCAGCCACGCGATCCGAACACAGGGCGTGCAATGGGCTGCATGCGGGTTCAGGCCACGGACTCGATTCGGGCAGGGAAACATTGTCCTTGCAGGCGATGCCGCGGGCTACTTTCATCCACTTACTGCAGCTGGATTGACTCTTGGATTTCAAGATGTTGCAACGATGATCGCAAATGAGCCGGAGCGATATCGCGCCCTTCGATATCGGCAATGTGTGCCGTCGGAACTGTTATCCAACGCGCTGTACCTGGTGATGTCCGGGCACGGAACTGGGGCAGCTGTCATACGAAGCCAGGTACTGGACTCCTGGCGCAACAATCCGGAGATCAGGCGCGAAACAATTTCGCTTCTGGCGTGCGAAGAAATGTCGGTGGTGGCATTTAGCAAGGTTTTTTCGTCGCTGGGTATGCGCGCTGTGTTTGGACAACCGGGACTCAGTAGGTCTGAGGTGCTGCGCGGAATCAATCAAATCAGGACTTGGGGAACGTGGCCGCTGGGGGCGGTTGCGACGTTGGCCGGGTCATCAGCTACTCGACTGCGCACAAGGGTTCCTGCTGCGTCGTTTGAAGCCGCAGGGATCCTGCACCGTCGAGAACCAGCAAACTTGCGTGGAGGAATTTCATGAATGGTGTTCATCACGACTGGCAATACTGCTGCGAGGCATTGCAACAAGTGTCGCGGTCGTTTGCGATTCCGATCTCGATGCTGCGGGACGAACTTAAGGTATCGGTTACTTGCGGGTATCTATTGTGCAGGGTCGCGGATTGGATCGAGGATGACCCGATCCTGGATCCGATTGCCCGCGAGGGACTGTTCCTTAAATATCTGGCGTATCTCGATGGCACTGTGACTACAAAGGGATTCTGCGCGACATTACCAAACCGCGATGCCGGCGACCCCGAGTACGACCTGGCCCGCAACCTTGACCGAATCGACCGTGTCCTGGCAACTTTGTCGATTGACCAGCAGGCTGCCTTGCGGCAATGGGTTGCAGAAATGACACGGGGAATGATGGTGTTCAGCCACCGCGTTCCTGGTTCCACTGACGGGATCGTGGCCTTGCTGACCCACGGAGATCTGGATCGTTACTGCTACTTTGTTGCCGGGACTGTCGGGCACATGTTGACGGACCTGTTTGTATTCGCGCAGCCGACGATTCCGGATCCGGTGAAACTGGAGCTTCGAAAATACGCCGAAGGGTTCGGGATGGCCCTGCAACTTGTCAACATCCTCAAAGATGTTGCCGAAGACATGGCGCGTGGATGGTCGTTTATTCCCCGCAGTTGCTACGCAGATGCCGGGATAGATGTGCAATCATTTTCGGACCCGGGACACCGATTACGGGTGCACAATGCCCTTATCCCGGTCATCGGCCGAGCGAAGGCCCTGATGGATGATGCATTCGACTACAGCGTACGAATCCCGGAGTCAGAGCGGGACATTCGGATGTTTTGCCTGGTGCCGTTGTGGATGGCAATCGAAACTCTGAAGCTGATTCCCGGCAACGACCTTTTGTTTGACCCGGTCCAGTCGGTTAAGGTGCCGCGGGAGGCAGTTGCCAGCATTGTGGCTGAATGCCAGCAAGTTGCAGCAAA
>JBFJWU010000242.1:0-5489 GCA_041623475.1 bacterium
CCGGCGGCGACCCGGGGTACGACGAAACAGCAAAGATGCTGGCCGAAGCCGCCCTGTGCATCGCCCTGGACAAGGACACACCGGACTTTGCCGGTGTCATTACGCCGGCGATGGCCACGGGCAACGCCCTGATCCGTCGCCTGCAGGCGGCCGATATCAAATTCGAGGTTCTTTGAGCGGCCCTACAGCATTGCGCCCATAACGCCGGCACCCAGCAACGCCATGCCGCCATCAATCGCCACAGTGTGGCCAGTGATATAGGCTGCTGCGGGGCTGGCCAGGAACAGGGCAATGTCGGCCATTTCATCGACGGTCCCGTACCGTTTCAATGGCATGGCATCAGCCATTTTCTTTTCTGCTTCCGGCGTTGGCGTTAGCCGGGCCATGCCCTCGGTATCGGCAATCGGGCCCGGCGAGAATCCGGTCACCGTGACCCCGACCGGACCCCACTCCAGGGCCAGGCCTTTGATCAGATTGTCAATCCCGGCCTTGGCAGCGCCGACATGAACCTGCAGCGACACGGGGCTGACGGCCTGGGGCGCTGAAATCGCGATACAGCGGCCACCGGGCTTTGTCATATTGGGAAACGCCGTACGAAACGTGTGGAATGCGCCACGCAGATCAATATCGATCACGGCCGCAAAACCGTTGCCGCTCATGGCAACCGCCGGCGCCGGAAAATTCCCTGCCGCCGCCGCCAGAGCAATATCAATCGGCCCCACAGCTGCGGACACCTCGGCCATCGCGGCTTCCATCGCCTCGAAATCACGGACGTCTATGGGGATCGTTGTCACTGTGGTGCCGTAGGATTCCAGTTCGGATTTCGCAGCCGCCAGCTTGTCGGGATTTCGCCCCAGGACCGTCACGTTTGCACCGTGCTGGGCGTACCGATTGGCCACGCCCAGGCCGATACCGCTGCTGCCGCCGGCAATGACGGCGTGCTGGCCGTCCAGGATCCGATCTTTAAAAATGTCCGCGCCACCCATATTTGAACTCCTTGTCTGGAATGTCGGCCAGGCATTATTCTACGCGGCGCGAATTCCGGCGCATTCCGGAATTTGATACGCTGGAGAACCAACTGGCATCAACCCAACCTGGATCATGTCGACGTGAAAAATCGCTGGTTTCATCCCCCCGAACTCCACAGCCCCGCACCTGGTACCGAACGCAGTGTCGGCTGGCTGGAGCTGTTCTATGACCTGATCTACGTTGCGACAATTATCCAGTTGGGTAATGCCCTGTCATCCCACGTCGGTGTCCTGGGATTCCTGGCATTTGCCGGCCTGTTCGCACCGGTCTGGTTGCTGTGGACAGGATTTACGTTCTACTCCAATCGCTTTGTCGTCAATGACTTTCTGCATCGGGCGATCGTTTTTTTGCAGATGTTCGCCGTCGGCGGAATGGCCGTCTATATCCCCGAGGTCATCGATGGCGACACCCGGGGCTTTGCGTTGTGCTATGCCTTTGCCCGGTACTGTATCGTCGGATTGTACGTCCGTTCGCTGCTGCAAACCCCCGCATCGCGCGAGTTCAGCAAGCACCGGGTCCTGGTCTTTTCTGCAGAGGCGACGATCTGGCTGATATCGGCGTTCCTGCCGTCACCGTGGGTCTACGTCTGCTGGGCGCTGGGCCTGGGCATTGCCCTGTCGATCCCGCTCAGCCGTCATTCGCGGGACCTGTCGTTGCGCTACCCGCCTGATGTCCTGCACATGTCCGAACGTTACGGCCTGCTGATTATCATCGTCCTGGGCGAGTCATTTGTGAAGGTGCTGACCAGCGTCTACGAAGCCACACCGACCCCGCAAACCGTATCCATGGCCGCACTGGTCCTGATCATTACCTGCAGCCTGTGGTGGATCTATTTCGATGACGTTGCCGGGTCACGTATCAAAGCCAAGCGGGCGGCTTCGTTTGTCTGGATCTATACGCACCTGCCCCTGACCATGGCCATCACGGCGACCGGCGTCGCTGTCAAGAAAATTGTTTTCCTCGATCCATTTATCCCTGCACCGGACAAGTACCGCTGGCTGGTCTGCGTCACCCTGGCCATGGTGTTTTTGTTTGTCGGGATCATTGATGCCGTGACTGAGCGGCGGCAATCCGACCTGAGCGACCGCACCCGGGTCAACTCGCGAATTGCGTCGGCCTTTGTGGTCATGCTGCTGGCACCCACCGGCGCATTCCTGCCAACGTGGGTGTTTGTCCTTGGCCTGGTGGGACTGTGCGTCGGCCAGGTGGTTTTTGACCTGATGGCCGCGCCGCTCGAGGCTGACGAGGAAATGGCCAAACACGATGCCCAGGGTGCGGTCGGATTTGGCGACCAGTCCCTGGCCGAAAAGACGGACGAAAAAACGCGCCGGATGGTCGCCAGCGACGCGATCCTGCGTGGCACCCCCAACGAACTGCGCCGCGATATGTACTTCTACTTTATGGAGGGATCGTGGTGGCGATTGATGCTGTCGCTGCTGGCGATGTATGTGTTTGTCAATTTCATCTTTGCCGCATTGTTCATGCTCGAGCCCGGTTCGGTAGACGGCGTCGAGACGCTTGCAGAAGCGTTCTTTTTCAGCGTCCAGACGATGTCGACGATCGGCTACGGGGTCATGTCGCCGCTGACGCAGTATGGGCACGTGCTGGTCACCATCGAGGCCGCCCTGGGTCTGTTGGGCGTAGCCCTGGCCACGGGACTGATGTTTGCAAAGGCTGCTCGACCCAGTGCCGCCATCCTGTTCAGTGATGTCGTTGTTGTTACGCGGCACAACGGGATCGATACGCTGATGATCCGGGCCGGAAATGCCCGCGGCAACGATGTCGTCGACGCGGCGGTCACAGTCGCGGTCCTCAAGTCAGAAGTCAGCCCCGAGGGCCACGAAATGCGCAAGTTATACGACCTGCAACTGCGTCGCAGCCGCCAGCCGATCTTTATCCTGTCCTGGACGATCATCCACGAAATTGACGAAAACAGTCCCCTGTACGGAATCGACTGGGACAATCTGGACGACCACCTGGCGACGATGATCATTACGATGACCGGTCACGACGGCACCTACGGTCAGACGACGTATGCACGGCAACAGTATTTCGCCGAGGACTTCCGGGTCGGGCACCGGTTTGTGGATATTCTGTCTGATATGGACGACGGACGATTGCTGGTCGATTACACCAGGTTTCATTCCACCGAACCGGACCCCGCCTTCGGCGGGTCGGCCTGACCAGGCTAGCCTGCGGCGGCGTCCTGCCGTTCCAGCCAGGCCTGGATATGGGGATAGACTTCGTCCTGGCACCGCCGGCCCGCGATCATGTCGATATGGCCGTAGTGGCCGGCGTGACCGTACTCCGGACCGAAAACCAGCAGTTCCTTGTCGTCGGACCCAAGCTGGTCAAATGTTGCCCGCGCCGCGACCGGTGGACACTGCCGGTCCTCATCAGCCGCCAGCGCCAGGACCGGGGTCTTGACATCCTTGATCGCCTCAAAATAATTCAGGCTGCCATCAGTCGTTCGAAAACCGGTCGGCTCGAACGCCGTCGTCAACTGGATCAGGGCACCGGTCGAAATAGCATCCAGTGTTGTCCCCGACATCAGCCGACAGTCCACCGGATCCATATTGTCCGGCCACCAGTTGAATTTGTCGGTTGGGATCGGGACGCGCCCCATCAATGGCGCCAGCAGCTTGGCCGCGAAACCGGCGGGAACGGCCGGCAGGAAATGACGGACCCAGGTCAGTTTGAGATATGAATGGAAGTCGCTGTCGGATGCCGAATAGTTCAGGGACGATCCCGAAATAACGGCACTTTGGATCCGGTGGGCGTGTTCGCGGGCCAGCATCCCGTACACCAGGATCCCGCCCATACTGTGCCCCACCCAGTGGACCTTTTCGCAGCCCGTATGCTGGCAGATATATTCAACCGCCGCCGGACCGTCGTAGACAATAAACTCGTCGAACTCCCAGTCATAGCTGCGGCCACCAAACAGCTGTGGTTTTTCACTGAACCCGCTGCCCCGGATCTCCAGGACCCAGACATCAAAGCCCAGATCCGCCAGCCACCGCGCGTACGAATTTCCGGGACGAATATCAAAGCCCGTATGGTTCGCCCCCAGGCCGTGGCTCATGACAATGGGCAGGTTTTTTGACGGTTTGTCCGGCCGAAACCGAACCAGCGCGATCCGCCAGCCGTCGGCCGTCGTGACATAATGGACCTCGTCGCGGCTGGGAATAGTCCGGTAAACATAACCGGACAGCGTGACCCAGGCCATAACGAAAAACGCAATACTGAACAGGACCCAAAGCATCCGTAGATTATACGGATTGCCGGGCCGCCGTTCAGGCGGCTAGAAGAATATTTCCCACAGCCACTCGCCGCCCAGGTACCGATGGACATACAGGGTGATCCACGCGGACGAAATCAGGCCCGATATCACGCCTGTCACCATGCTGATGGCTGCAGCGTTGCGAACCAGCGCACCCACATAGTCACGACCCAGCCGTGATCGAAATCGCTCGACTTTGTCCAGCCCGTCTGAATGCTGCTGACGCATCTGGGCAATGTGCTCGGCCAGGTCGCCCAGCACGCCGCCAACACTGCGCAACTGCTCGTCCCGGACCCGTTCAAATTCAGCCAGCCGGGCCGCAGAAGCGGTCAGGTTCGCCTCGAATCGGGCCTGCATATTGGCCAGCGAATGCACCAGCTCCTGGACTTCGGCCAGCGCGGCCTGTTCCTGGTTTGAAAGCCACCCGCTCATTTGGTTTGCGGGTCCGTCCAGATGATCCTGCCGTGAAAGCATGGCATCTCTCCTTGGTCTTGCGTCGGTGCCCCAGACATCGCACCACCGGCCGCGTGATCATTGCGAACCCACTTGATCTCGACTTTGCAAGACCGATGCCATCACCCTGGCGGTAGAAACGGGGGACCGTTAAGTCACTGACAAGAAAGAGGATTTACTCGGTATCTGTGGATTGGACGGGCCGCCCGACTGCCAATAATTGGCAGTCAAACCGACATTGGCACCGTTTTTTGCCGGTAATCCCGGATCGGGATCCGGCCCCGGTTGATCAGCCCACCGAGATCGGCAGTTCGTCCCATCCCCGCACAAACGCCGACGGGATCCGGGTCAGATTGGTCGTATCGATCTCGTAGCCGGGCATCCGCGCCAGCAGTTCTTCGAACACGACCCGTCCCTGGACGCGGGCCAGGAACGCCCCCATACAATAGTGCGGCCCCTGGCTGAACGACAGGTGCCCGACGCTGTGGTCCCGGTGGATATCAAACTGGTCGGCATCATCCCCCCAGGTCCGTTCGTCCCTGTTGGCCGATGCAAACAGCATGTGCACTTTGGAGTCGGCGGGAATCATCACGCCGCGAACCTCGACGTCACAGGTCGTTGTCCGCGACAGCCCCTGGACCGGTGCCTCCATCCGCAGGATCTCGTTGTACGCATTGGGAATCAGCGATGGATCGTCGATCAATTCCTGCCGCTGGTCCGGATGTTC
>JBFJWU010000243.1:0-5486 GCA_041623475.1 bacterium
CCGCTGCGCCGGGCTGTCCGAAAACAAGCGGGACGCAGCCAAAAGCCGCGAACGTTCCAAATACACTGGATTTTCCCAGGCGGGCATGGGAATAGGCGATTGCACCATATTGGGCCTGCCTGGCAAGTTGCTTGACGTCGGCAGCGGGCAATCGTCCAGTTGGTTCTATCGGAACAGATCCAGCCAGCGGGATGTCTATTGGATCACCGACATCGACGATCTTTCCGATACCAAGGGTCCTGGCACACTCCCCAAGCTGGTCACCGAAGTCCTGGTACAGGCGGCGGCGCATCCCGGCGCGTCCAAAGACAATCGCGATTGGCTGCTTGTCGGCAACTCCGACCGGATCCCCGGGCTCGCCGATACACGATGGAATCGGCAAATGATCAATCTGGTGTCCCGGCAGCCAACGCCGAAGTATCTGGCCGAACTCCCCGATAGACGTCACGGCAAAATTTGAACCTGCGGCCACATTTCGCGAAATTCGTGCCTGGAGCGGTCCCAGCCAGAATGAGCTTTGCCATGGTTGCCCCGCCGCGAACAGCTCGTGCAGGAACGTCCCCACTCTGAACCCCGCCCGCCGCAGGCCACCAACCAGACCTGGCACCCAGAGTGGCACACCCCGCTTTTGATACCCGTAGGGCTCGAAATGCAGCAATACAGCAGTCTCGTCCGGATTGAATTCCAGAATCGCCTGTTGGATGCCTGGCCTCGACCGCCGGCACGCACCTGGCGCGATCCCGGCCGGCCCATCGCTTGTCGACACGGTGTGCAAAACGGATGCCTGCACGCCGAATTTTGCAGCCAGCCCGTCTGCAATCACCGCTGCAAAGTCGGAAACCCCTGATGCGTCATCCGGAGCCGCCGGGACAACCTGTATGACATTGCGAATTTCCATGGCAGATTTGAGCGTATCCGTGCACGACCGTACCCGCAACCTGTTGCTACTATGGACCTATGAAAATGCCGTCACGGTTGTCTGTATCCACGCCGCGCCAAATGCCGGGCGCGCCGAATCCCTATGCCCAATGGGTACCTGTTGTCGCCGTGACGGCTGCCGGTTTTTTGCTGGGCGCCGTCGTCGGCCACGATCCCCGCTGGGGCATACTCGGATTCGGGGCGCTGGTTGGAATTTACCTGGTTGCCAGATTCAAGCGCGAAGCCCTGTACATGGCAATTGGTCTTGTTCTGTTTGACGGTGCCATTCGCAAATGGATCGCACCAGGTGCCCAGGAACTGGTTTATTTCGCCAAAGACGGTATTGTCGTGTTACTTGCGGCCCTCTGGCTCGTTCGCGACGAGCCGGAGAGCGACAAACCCGTGACTGCCATCCCGGTGTTTGTCGCCGTCGCAATGTCTGCGGCAGCTCTTTACCTGGCGTTGCAAATCTACAATCCGCGCAATCCCAGCCTGGGGCTGTATTTGTTTGGACTGCGTTTTTACCTTGTGCCTTTGGCGCTGCTCGTTGTCGTTCCCTGGATCCTCGATTCAGACGATTTCGAGCAGATGATGAAACTCGTCGTGATGGCGCTGATTCCGATTACACTTCTGGCTGTGCTTCAGTCTGCGATGCCGGTTGACCATCCGATCAATCGCTATATCGGCTGGCAGTCCAGCTCGATCGCGGGTTTCGGAGATGCCCGCGACCCCCGGGTTCGTGCTACCGGCACGTTCAGTTACATTTCCGGCTTCGAGATGTATCTTCAGATTGCCATCGTTGCGATTCCCTGGCTGTTTACGCTTCGCGAACGACGGTCAGCGCTGATGGCTGCGGTACTGCTCAGTTGCGGCCTCGTTTCGATTATTGCCACCGGCTCTCGGTCGCCCTTTGTCCTGTCGATCGGTGCACTGCCAATTGCAACATACCCACTTTGGCGGCACCGGGGCCCAACGTGGGGGCTGCGTGTTGCAATTATCGGGATCCTCGGCGCTACGATCCTGACCACAGCCTTTCGCGAGCCGCTCGGGGATTATGTTGACCGGGCCCAACGAACTGGAGACGTGGAGCACCGTGTTTCCGGCATTTGGAACAAACCGATTGCCGCACTGCAGATCGGTGGCGCTTTCGGATGGGGACCCGGCACGGCCCACCAATCCCGCGAATTCCTGCTGAAAAAGGTCGGCGATTGGGGGCCCCTGCCGTACAAGCACGAGTCGGAGCCTGCCAGAATTATCGCCGAACTCGGTGCCGTTGGTGGTCTGGTCTGGTACGGGTTTCGAGTCTGCCTGCTTCTAATGCTGGTCAGTTGGTACCGCCGCGCGCAGGGCCGGCACAGCCCTGAGACTATGGCCGCCATTACAGCACCGATCGCCATCGCACTATATACGTTGCCCCTGGAAATACTGGTCGTGCCAACAATGTATTACCTGTGGTGTTTCTGGGTTGGCGGCCTGCGACTGCTGGTCGACCGGGCGCCGGACGCAACGACCGTATCCGACGGGGAAGGCGTCTCTTCAGTTGGGTAACGTTTATACCAACAAGGGACACGCGCTGGCCGGGCTGCCCAAACTGGTGCGATGGGAAGCCCGTTCGTGGCTGGGACAGCATCCCGGTCTGTATTACCCGATTTATCGACATCTGGGGGCCGACCCGTCGCTGTGCGTCGGTTCCGAAACTGACATCGTAATCGAAGGTTATCCGCGATCGGCCAACAGCTTCCTGGTCTCTGCGTTCCTTTCCTGCCAACATCGACCAGTGCAGGTTGCCCATCACCTCCATACGCCGGCCCAGGTGCTGGCAGGAATTCGCCGCAATCTGCCTGTGATTGTCCTGATCCGGGACCCTGTTGATGCTATTCGGTCGCGCGCAGCTCTGACACGGCAGGTTGATTCCGCAGAAGGCCGGCGTCCCGAACCCGTTTCGCTAGCCGCACTGGCTCGTGACTATTTGCGGTTCTATCAAACTGTGGAACCAGTGCTGGATTCTGTCCTGCTGGTCAAATTCGACCAGGCGATATCTGACGCTGGCCAGGTCATTCGAAATTTGAACAGACGATTCGGCAGTGATTTTGAAATTTTCGAACACACAGACTCTAATGTCGACAAGGTGATGGACAATCAGGGGTACCACGCGGGTCCCTCGGCGGAACGGAACAGGATGAAAGCCAGGTTGGCGGACGAGGTACAGCAATTTTGCGAATCGGGCAGGCTTGACCGCTGTCGAACGGTTTACGACCGAATCCTGTCCGGATCCGGAACATGAACGACCTGGGATTGCCGCTGGAGGACCAACCAGAGCGCCTGGATCAACATGGCCCGATTTTCATTCTCGGCTGCCCCCGCTCCGGCACCACGTTTCTGGCGAATTGCCTGGCCCGATTGGACGAAGTCGAGTCTTTTGTCGGTATCATCGCCCCGCCACGGTTGATGCACCTGCTGGGACGGGTCCCCGATGACGAGACTTCAAACGAGCTGATGCTGTCAATACGGGACACTTTCTGGCAGTCGTTCTGGCGCCGACGCCTGTCCAGGCCCGAACGACTGGGCCTGGCACTGGCAGGCCAATCCTCATGGCTCGATGTCCGCCGCGCACCAGGCATTCAGGACGGGCTGTTCATGTACAAGGAACCGTTCCTCTGTTTTGCCGCGGAAAAGTTTGCCCGTCAATTTACGGCCGCGCGATTCATCCATATCATCAGGGACGGCCGCGACAACGCCGATTCAATGGAGCGAACCTATCCGGACGCTCTGGCTGACCACGTGTTGTCTGACGAGCGGATGGTTCGAAACAAGAATTCCGAAATCGGGATGTCCAGGGAAATCAATGGCCTCCACATTCCCTGGTGGGTTCCGGAAACCGAGCACGAGATGTTTATGTCGGCGGAGCGCTTTGGACGATGCCTGATGATGTGGCGCGAAATGACCCTGCGGGCCCGGGCGCTGTCAACGATCGGCTCCCGGCGATACATCGAAATTCGCTATGATGCGCTCGTGAATGCACCACAGGCGGAACTGGAAGCACTTTGCAAATTCATTTCTGCCAAGCCAAACGGCAGGATGCGAAAGTTCGCCAAGTCGGCATCAAAGAGTTCGGTCGGGATCAGTTCGCAACGAATGACTCCCGAACGAAAGGCAATTGCCGAACAGGTTGCCGGCCCGTTGTTGAGATCGCTCGGATACGATTGATTTGCCACGCGTTTCCGAAACGCTAGTATTCGACCAGTTACGACGATCGTTTATTGATCGGCGGGTGTAGCATCTTCACCAGCCTGCTTCGTTTCCTTTTTGTCGTCCGCCTCGCTGTCCGTGACAGACGGCTCGGCCAGCATTGCCGGGTCCGTTTTCTGGTAGGTCGTACAAGCCGTCCCGAGCAGAAGCGCGGCGGCGAGAACAATATCAACGATGTCGCGCACGACGTACCTCCACCAGATAATGATCCGCAGTCGTCGTCTGGGACATTTCCTTGTAACTTGCTGTCCCTTGCGGCGGCAAGTCAACCGCCTTCCAGGACGACGGATCGCCCAGTGGCAGCTTCTGGGCATCATAGTGAGTCGTCCGCAGTTCTACAGAAATCGAATCGTCGGTCCGGTTCCGGATTTCAACAACCGTCTCCAGGGTTTTCGCCGCCGTACGCCGGGACCCGTGGGTCTGGACGGCTATTTCACTTTTCGAACTCCAGTCCTTCCCGGTCCACCGGGCAAGGTCCTCATCCAGCACAACCACCGAATCCATGGGCGTGTCGTAAATTCCCTGCCGCAGGTTGCCCGCTTTTGAGCCGGGGCTGGGGCCTTCACGCAGTGCGCCACATCCGACAATCAACGCGAGCAACGCGAGGATAACGAGCGGACGTTCAAATACTGCAGGATGCATAACGGATGTCCTTTCCCCGTCTGGACATTGCCCAGACATGACTTATTTATTGTAGATAATTGGCGGCCGATAACGAAAACGATGCGGTACCCGATACCATTCCAACGTCGGTGCCATTGCAACGACCGCGGCACTGGCCGGATGCGAATATTTGAAACCGTCCTCGTACGTCAGCTCAAGCTGACTGTTGACCAGGCTTTCCCCAGGCCCCAGCCGACCGACCCAGACCTTGTCCGACATTGATTCCCAGTAACGTGTATCGACTCGAGGGTTGGCGGCCGACGCCATTAACAAACTGATGGCACTTGCGACGTTCAGCGCGTCACTTGCATACCCGGCACCGGTTCCGGCTTTGTCCGCGCCGAAGACAGCAAACACTGCCGAATAGCGATTTGCGACCGTACCTGCCGCGGACAGCCCCAGTCCGGCCTTGAGCGAGCGGTTCATAAACTGCGCCTGGCCCTGGATAATCCTGTCGATGGCCCGGGGACCACGGGAAGTCGCCTGCCAGTAGATGTCCTCCATCAGGTACAGTTGTCGCGACGCGCGAGCAAGCTTCAGTGTTTCCGGCTGGTAACCGTGACCGCGGCGATAGACCAGCTCATAATGGCCAACACCATCGGCCACCTTACGCGGTGACGAACCGGTTTCGACAATTACCAGTCGTTCGCGATTAC
>JBFJWU010000244.1:0-5472 GCA_041623475.1 bacterium
AAGGGTGAGGCCGTTGGGATTATCGCGGCCCAGTCAATTGGCGAACCAGGAACACAGTTGACCATGCGGACGTTCCATATTGGTGGCGCGGCCAGTTCCCGGATCGAGCAGAGCGCAATTGAAAACCGGTTGAAGGGAACGGTCCAGTATCGGAACCTGCAAACGGTTGTCGGCCGCGAAAAAATGCCGATCGTAATGAACCGGAACGGCGAGATTGTTATCGTTGATGACGAAGGCCGCGAACGTGAACATTACCACGTGCCCTATGGTGCCAAACTGCACGAAGCAGACGGTAGCAAGGTTACGGCAGGGGCGACCCTGGCATCCTGGGACCCGTACACCCGGCCAATCCTGACCGATGTTGCCGGTACGATCAAGTACGGCGACATCGTTGATGGTACGACCGTCCACGAACAGATGGACGAAGTTACCGGGCGTAGCCAGCGGGTAATTATGGAAGCCCGCGACCCCAGCCTGAAGCCTCGTATCAGCGTCAAGGATGACAAGGGCAAGACGCTCAAGATTCCAGGCAGCGATACGTTTACACGCTACCTGCTGCCAATCAATTCGATCCTGCAGGTGCAGGAAGGTGACCAGGTCGAAGCTGGTGATGTTGTCGCGATGATTCCGCGGGAAACGACCAAGACCAAGGATATTACCGGTGGTCTGCCGCGCGTTACCGAACTGTTCGAAGCGCGTAAGCCAAAAGAGTTCGCAATTATTTCCGAAATCGACGGCGTTGTTCGCTTCGGCAAGGAAACCAAGGGCAAGCGGACGATCATCCTTGTTCCCGAGATCGGCGAAGCTCGTGAATATGTGATTCCCAAGGGCAAGCATATTACCGTGCACGAAGGCGACTTTGTCAAGGCCGGTGAACCGATTGTTGACGGATCACCGAATCCGCACGATATTCTCCAGGTCCTGGGTGAAAAAGAACTTGCCAAGTACCTGGTCGACGAAATTCAGGAAGTCTATCGCCTGCAGGGTGTAACGATTCACGACAAACACATCGAGATCATCGTGCGCCAGATGTTGCGCCGGGTCCGGATTGTTGAGGTCGGTGATACGGGCTTTCTGCCGGATGAACAGGTCGAAAAATGGCGGTTTGAGCAGGAGAACCAGGTCGTCATTGACGACGGTATGGAAGCAGCCCAGGCTGAACCATTGCTGCTGGGAATTACCAAAGCAGCACTGGCGACCGAAAGCTGGATTTCCGCCGCTTCGTTCCAGGAGACGACCAAGGTCCTGACCGAAGCAGCTGTCAGCGGCAAGGTCGATTTCCTGCGCGGACTGAAAGAAAACGTCATCATGGGACGCCTGGTCCCGGCGGGCACGGGTGGACGAACCTATCAGGGAATCCACATCAACGTCCACGAGCCGGAAGACGACGAGGCGATCCCCGAAGTCAGCTCTGTCGACGAAGAAGAGTTGTTTGCCCAGAGCTGACGTTCGACAGCAGATGTTTGCTTACTGAAAAGGGGCGGGCCAATTGGCCCGCCCCTTTTATTTTGTGGGCGTCGTTTGCTCGAAAGATCAGTCGGTTGCAATAGTCAGTATTTGTTCGCCAAGGTCCAGTGAGCCGTCCGGCGTAGCGATGGTGGCGGTGATGACATCACCATCCTTCAGGTAGCGGTTGCCGGCCAGTTGAGAGCGAACAAAAATCCGGTTCCTGGCAGCATCGGACAGCAGGGCGGCGGCCAGCCGTTGTTTCAGCCGGGAAGGGACCCGCATGGCGACGCCCTCCGGGGTGCCGGTCAGGACCAGGTCCCCGGGGTACAGGTCCATCAGACCGGACACCTCCTGAAGCGTATCCCACGGTTTGAAAATCATCTGCTCGGCCACGGCTGTTTGCCGTCGTTCGCCGTTGATGTCCAGGCAAAGCCGAAGTTCGCCAAACCGGTTTAATTCGTCACGGCTGGCCAGCCCGAGATAGGGGCCAACAGGCAGGAAGGTTCGATAGCTTTTGCCTTTGAACCATTGCCCTTGTGGGACCTGGACATCGCGGGCTGAAATGTCGTTGGCGTTAACCATGCCAGCAACAAAGTCGGTCCAGTTGGCCGAATCAATTACCGTGTCCCGGGTTATCCTGGTGCCAATGACCAGTCCCAGTTCGATTTCATAATCCAGGAGTTGGACGTGGGGCGGCCGCAGGATGTCGCCGCGGCCCGATGTCAGGGATGTGTCAGCCTTGGAAAACAACAGGTTGAATGCCGGTCGATCCGGTTGTGCAGTCTCCTGCCTGTGTCCCAGGTAGTTCACTCCCTGGCAGACAATACTGCAACGGCGTGTGACGGGTGCCAGGAATGTCGCCTGGGTTGCGACGACCGGTGTTGCCCGGTCGTTGATCGCCAATCCGTGCTGGCGGATGTCCAGCAGTTCTGCGAGGGACTCAGGTTGTGCCGAAAGCGGATACAGTTGGCCATCACGTTCGATCGACCAAACGGCCTGTCCATGGTGTTTGATGCGGGCAATTCGTTCCATCGCAGGTCCTGCCTCCTGAATTATTGCAGTGTCGGATGCCGTTGCCGGTGCCCCGGTCACACGCTAATAGATGCTGGTCGGGTCGACCTGTATCTCACAGCGTACCTGGCCGGATGCGTTCCGGGTGTCGATCAGCCAGCGCCTCAGTGGTTCGGCAGTTTCGGCCTTGCCCAGGGCGTGGATTCGCCAGTCACCGCGGGCCCGTTCCAGGGGTGCCAGGGCCGGGCCCAGGATCCGGATATCCTTGCCGTAATCGCGCACGGTTCGGCGGGCAAGGTCCATAATGGCATTGCGGTCGGGGCCTGACCAGAGCACACGACCAAGGGACCCAAATGGCGGCAGGCGGGTTGCCTGGCGGGCGTTGATTTCGCGATCGTAGAACAGGTCGAAATCCTGGGTCAGGCCGGCGAGGATCGTCGGATGGTTCGGATGGCGGGTCTGGACCAGGACGTGACCTGGCCGCGTCCCTCGCCCCGCCCGCCCGCTGACCTGGCAGATCAACTGGAACGCGCGCTCGGATGAACGAAAGTCGGCCATATGAATGGCGCCATCGATGTTGACGATGCCGACCAATGTGACGTTTGCCACATCCAGGCCTTTTGCGACCATTTGGGTGCCAACGAGAATGTCGGTTTCGCCAGCGGCGAGCCGGTCCAGGATGCCGTGGACCCGCGATGCGCTGGTGACCTGGTCTCGATCCAGGCGATCAATCCTGGCACCGGGGAAGATCGATTCCAGTTCTGTTGCGATTCGCTGGGTTCCAGTGCCGACTGGTTTCAGCGTTCCGGTTACGTCACAGGTTCGACAGGCCTCCTGCCACGGCTCGGATCGTCCGCAGATGTGGCAGCGGAGTTCGACCGGTTTCGCGTGCAGGGACAGGTCGCAGTCGCAGGTCGGGCATCGTTGCGCATTGCCGCAGTTCGTACAGGTTACGGCCGGGTGAAAGGCACGGCGGTTCCGGAACAGCACGACCTGCTCGTTGCGCGCCAGCGTATCGCGAATCGCGTCGTGCAGCGATTTGCTCAGCCAACTGGCCGGACCACGTTCGATCGGGTCTTCGAGGTCGACGACTGCCGCTTGCGGCAGTTTTGCCGTGCCGATTCGTTGCCGCAAACGGACGTGGCTCATTCGCCCACCTCGTGCTGCAGCCGCGATCTCCATATCCGGGGTTGCGGTGCCCAGGACGACCGTGGCCGCGGCATATCGTCCGCGCTGGATCGCAGCGTTTCGACCGTTCAGGTGGATGCCTTCGCCATAAACGTAACCACTGTCATGTGCCTCGTCGACGACGATCAGGCCGGGGCTGTCCAATGGCGCAAACAATGCACTGCGGGCTCCGACCAGGACACTGGGGCTGTCCCGCCAGGCAATGTTGAATCCGACGGCCCGGGCGCCACCAGCCAGGGCGCTGTGCCAGATGCCCACTGGTGCGTCCAGCGCATCGGCAAATCGTTCAGCGATCCGGCCACAGAGGGCAATCTCCGGAACGAGCACCAGGACGTTGCGCCCGGCGGACAGTGTCTGGCGGGCGAGTTCGATATAGACTTCGGTCTTGCCGCTGCCGGTAATTCCTTCGAGCAGGTGGGTACCCTGACTTCCGGACAGCGCCGCAACAGCCTGGTCTTGTTCAGTTGTCAATACAGGCGGTGGTCCTGCCGATCGCAGGTCCTCAGGTTCGGCCCTGGTAAGCCAGCTTCTGGCCATCCAATCCCGCAGCGGGCGCCTGGGATCGGCGTAGATGTCGGCCAAATCAGATAGTTGAACCGGACCCTGCCGCAGACGGTCCCATGCGGCTCGAGCCTTTGGACTGCGCAGGTCCGGTTCGGCCCCGGGAACGATACAGTACTGCCAATTGATATCGGATCTTCGCTTTTCATCAGCGTGAATCAGGAGCCCCGTATCGCCGTCGTTCTCGATTCGCCAGCCGTTGAAGCTGATGGTGTGTTCGAGGAGCCGAGCACAGGAAATCAGGTAGTAGCGACTGCACCACTCCAGGGTCTGCCATAGATCGGTGGGAATCAGGCCATCGCTGGACATGCGCTGGATTGATTTCAAGGCTGCCGGGTCGATATCTGCGTCTGACAGGCTGCGTGGGGCCGAGGCGACAATTCCGGTCAGGACCTGCCGTCCAAACGGGGCCTGAATAACCAGGCCAGGTCGTGCGTGATCGCCCCAGTCCGGCAGTTTGTATGTCCAGAGTCGTCCACCGCGGCGCGGCAGGAATATGTCGACGACGCGTTGGTTGTCGCCGTTCCGGTCAGGACGCCTCGTCATCTTCGGGCCGCAGTGGCATGCTGGCTGGATCGAGGACGATGGCTGATGGCTTGACAAAGTCGACCTGCGCCGGATCCGGGTTCCATTGAACTGTTGCCTTGGCCAGGCGGAAATCAGGTCGACCGGGTCGTTGGAAGACAATCTGGTCCGGGTATTTCCGGCCCTGGACATATTCGAAACGAACCTTGCCAATCTTCTCGTTCTCGGAATTCCAGATGGCAGGCCGGATCGGGTTTTTCAGCAACCCAAGCCAGTTTCCGGGTTCGTCGTCATGGCGCGCCCCATACAGCCAGACGTACCCGTCAGGATGTCGCCCCAATCCGCGAATCTGCAGGGTGTCCCGAGGGGTCAATGACAGCAGGACATCGATTCGCGGATCAAACGCCCAGTCATCCCAGCCAGCGTTGGTGCGGCGGGATTTCAACCATTTGCTGCCATCAAACTGCCACGCGTCTGTGCCCCATTTCCAGACCGTTCGCGTGTGGCCGTTGCGGACGACTCGTTTTGCCCACAACCCGTCATGGCGCAGATAGATCGCCATGGATTGTGGTATGCCGTCGGGTGTTTCGTACGACAGGAACAACGATCCACGCAGTTCCCGTTGCTCGGTCCAGAACTTGCGAATCTCGGACGCAGACGGCAGGTAGGCGATCGATACCTGCGCGGTCGCAAGAATAATTGCGAATACTGCAGCGGCAGGCGCTCGTTTCACAGGCG
>JBFJWU010000245.1:0-5466 GCA_041623475.1 bacterium
CAGGGCAACTCGTGTTCCGGCGCGTGGCAGCAGTATGTGCCGGCATCGACGCTGAACCTGGTTGGTGGCGATGGGGTCAAGGACGTCTTTGTCGAATACCGCGACCGCGCCAACAATGGGGCGGGAACGTGTTACGTCCAGCAAGTGACACTTGATACGTTTATTGATGGCGTGTTTGCAGTAGCCGTCGACGGAATTGAAGCCGTACCCGGAAAGACGGCAAACGTCAATGTGACGATAAATCTGTCTGGCATAACGTTACCGGACACGGTCGAAATGAAGATTTCCAACCTGCCCACGTTTGCGGATGCCAACTGGCAGCCATATGCGGCTTCCAGTCCGTGGATTGTATCGGGCGGTGATGGTACGAAGACGGTCTATGTCAGGATCCGCGACCTGGCCGGAAACGAGGCGCAACAAACAGGGTCAATTATTCTCGATCAGACGGCTCCAGATCCGCCGGCGTTGCAGGTGTTCGACATAAACGGTGATGGGTTTGCGCTGTCGAATACAGAAGTAGAACTGGATTGGAGCGTTCCAACAGGAACTGATACATTCGAGTTACAGCGCTATATCTTGACGCTCAATAGTGACTTTCTGGTTCTGCAACCCGCCCTGCCTGCTGCACAGTCATCGTATGTTGATTCGGTCACTCAGCCGGGACTCAGGTACCAATACCGGATCCGTGCACGGGATGACATCGGCAATGTGTCAAGTTGGTCCATCGCTGTCGAGGCGAGGCCGTACACCCCGATTTCCGAAATGTTCTTCGTCTGGGATATTGGCGGATTTCATTATGATTTCCCTCCGTTTACAGGTACTTTTTCGATTTCGCCGAAATATGAGTATGTCGATTTCAAGGGAAATCAAGTTTCCTTTGATTTGGCCGACAATATTACGTCTTGGGACCGGCCTGATCCGGCCCCGCTGGTCTTTGCCGAGGAATTGGAATTAACCACGACCAATCAGGACAATTCGTTGGTGTTCCGGTCGGTTTTCGGGTTAGGCAAAAGTGAACACGAGACGTTACGGTCGACGGGGGTTGTCGGCGAGAACGCTGATATTGATGTAGACAAGGACGGATTCGCCCATATTTCTTTTGCTGACGGAAGCGACTTGTTTTACGGGACTAACAAATCTGGCACTTGGGAGTTTACCGAAGTTGGCTACTTCCTCAACACCCGTGGGACCTACCAGACGGGCATAGCGATTGATAACGATGGCTATGCCCACATCAGCTATTTTAATGATTCGATTGACGGCCTCGAGTATGCGACCAATAGTGGAGTCATTATCAATGAACATTTTGAATCACCATTGAGCGGGTCGACGTGGAGCAACACGACCTCTGGCATCCAATTGACAACCAATGCGTCTAACGAACCTTCCGGGACCCAGTCCCTGGAAGTCCAGGCGCAAAATAACGTTGCTGAGTCCGTTGATGTGTCTGCATACGGAAACTTGCAGTATGAATACTATTGGGAGAAAAGCGCGTCTGCGCCACCAGAGGCTGGTGATGACCTTCTTTTTGAATACTTCGACGGCAGCTCGTGGCAGATTCTGGAGATCCACACGTCGGTCCAGGGGTCGACAGTCAATTTCACGTATGAGTCCGGGACGATCCCTGCTGGTGCTGAAATGGTAAGGTTCCGGGGCGATGGAACATGTGCGACCTGCGACATCTACTATGTCGATGATTTCAAATTATGGACGACCCCTGGTACCTGGGTTGACGCAACAATTCTTGACTTTCCGGACAACAAGGATGTTGGGCAATACTCATCGATTGACGTTGATTCCAATGGCAAAGCTCATATTTCGTTCTGGGAAAGCTGGACAGGCGATGGAAATGCGGACCTTCATCACATGACCAACGCGGGTGGTTCCTGGGAACAGACGCTTGTCGATTCGACCGGAAATACCGGCCACGATACGACGATTTTTGTCGATTCTGACGATACGATTCACATCGGTTACTCGGACGTCAGTTCGGATGCTTTTTATGCATTTAACAGTGGTAGCGGTTGGACACTGGAAACGATTACAACTGTTGGTTCACATTCAAAAGTACCCGTCGCGACGGACTCGTCCGGCGAGGTGTATGCCATACTTGATGACGGCAACGTGATTACGATGCGGACTCGTGGCGGCGGCGGTTGGGCCGGTTCCGAAACCGTGGCCAACATCGGGAGCGCCGCGAATTTCCAGGATTTCGCCATTGACGTAAATGGTACTTTTCATGTGTCGTGGACCGGTGCCGACAACAAAATCTACTACGCCAGCAAGCAGCGCGGCGGGAGTTGGGATTATTTTCCGGTTGCGGAAGGCATAAGTACCGGCACTTATAGTTTTACTGGTATCGCCGCAGAACGCGACGGTACAGCCCACATTGTCTATCACGCAGATGTGGATGATAACTTGGGATACGTTGCCGTAACGGGCGCGACACGACCTGACGGGCAAATTTTTGGTTCGGCGGGGGCCGGTGGCGTGGTCGTTTCAGCACTGGACAGTAAGGGGAGGGCACATTTTGCGGTTGCGGATGATACCGGCAACGATCTTTACTATGCCGAATATGTAAATGGGCAGTTGCAGACGACGCTTGTCAGGGCTGATATTGGGACGACGGCTTTTTACCTCGACATGGCTTTGGACAGCCAGGATAAAGCACACATCGTCTATTCGCACGATACATTCAACAGGCTTGAATATGCGACGAATGAATCCGGATCGTGGGTGATTTATGTCGTCGATTCTGTTTCTGATATTTGGTGGAACAGCATCTTTGTTGACGACAACGATGACATCCACTTTGCCTATGTGCGAAGTAGCGGTGGTGACTTGCGCTATCGGTTCAGGTTTGGCGGCGGGGGCTTCACCGCTGCGCAGCTTGTCGACAATATCGGATCAAAATATGGAAATGATATCGTTGTAGATTCGGCAGGAAATGTGAAAATTGTTTATGGCCGTTCAAGCGATTTGTATATGGCTGAAGGGCCAGGGACGTGGACAAAGACATTGATGTACAACACGTCCGGCAACCTTTTCATGGATCCATCGATCGAGCTTGACCCGATTGACGACAATATTTTCCATGTCACGTTTCATGGGTCGTCGGCCGACGACCTGTTCTATGTAACAGGAACATCGCCTGGCGGAAATCCGGTTGTTACCGTTGATGCTCAAGGCGATGTGGGTCGTGGAAATTCGCTTGTTGTTGACGACGACCGAAACCTGTACGTGATCTATAACGATTTCACGAATTCGACATCCAAATTTGCTGTAAATCGGACAGGCACCTGGGAGACCTACACAGTCGCAAACTGTACGCGTGGTCGAGGACCAAGTAGCCTGAACCTGGATGCCAGGCGAGTGTTCCATTCGGCGTGTGAAGATAGCAGCAATAACCTGGTGTATTTACACGATTTTGCCGGAACGATATCTGCCGAATCTGCCGGACTTGCGAATCCATTCTAATGTCTGATTTGTTGCCAACGCCGGCTGGTCCAAAACTGCCGGCCCCCCTGCAGGCCGCGGGCCTGATCGGGCGCCCGACGGAATTCCTGGACAACTGCCGGGCTCGGTATGGCAACGCGTTTACCCTGAACCTGCCATTCAATGATCCGCTGATTATTGTCAGCGATCCGGATGCGATTCATGAGATTTTTACTGGCAGTCCGGATGATTTGCACGCAGGCGAGGGCAACCGGATCCTCAAACCCATCGTCGGGCCCAGGTCGTTGCTGCTGCTGGATGGGCGCGAGCACAAGCGGGATCGCAAGATCATGCTGCCGCCGTTCCACGGCGAACGGATGCGGTCGTATGCAGATTCAATGCTAGCTATTACGACGCAGTTTATTGACCAGTGGCCAATTGACCGAACCTTTCCAGTACACGGTCAGATGCAGGCGTTGACGCTGGAGATCATCCTGACAACTGTTTTTGGGGTCGAGGATGCTCAGCAGTTGGCCGAATTCCGGGATGCGATGAACGCGTTGCTGGAGTTTGGTGACAAAACCTGGTTCCTGTTTCTGGTTGACAGCACAGGTGAAATACGCGGCCAGTCAATGCACTTGAAGCTGGGCAATCTGTCACCGCTGACCCGATTCCTGGCCGCCGGCGAACGGGTTGACCGACTGATCTTTGCCGAAATCAATCGCCGCCGGCAGTCAGACTTGTCGGCCCGCGATGACGTGCTGTCCCTTTTGCTTCAGGCGACGGACGAAGACGGAAACCCCTTAAGCGACAATGACTTACGGGACGAACTGATGACGTTGCTGCTGGCCGGGCATGAGACGACGGCGACGGCATTGTCCTGGCTGACCTGGCGGTTGACCGCGTATCCGGGGGCGACCATGGAAATGCGTGACGAGGTTGCCGGCCTGGGCAAGGGGGGGCCGGTCCCAACCGATCGCCTGAATGAATTGAATTATGTGACGGCGGCGATCAAAGAATCCATGCGGCTGATGCCGGTGATACCGTTTGTTGTCCGCAAGCTGAAAAAGCCGATGACGATTGGCGGGATGGACCTGCCCGAGGGGGTCATCGTAGCGCCGTCGATCTATTTGACGCATCACCGGCCCGATTTGTGGCCGGATCCCGAACGGTTTCGTCCGGAGCGATTCCTGGAAAAGGGGGCCGCCCGGCCCAATCAGTTCTTTCCGTTTGGTGGCGGTAACCGGACGTGCCTTGGTATGTCGTTTGCCTATCAGGAGATGAAAATTGTCGCGGCCGAACTGGTTCGCAGGGTTCGCTATGATGCGGCGCCGGGATACAGGCCCAAAGTTGTGCGGCGAAACATAACCTTTGCCCCGTCCAGGGGGGTGCCGATCCGGGTTCGATCAATTTCTGCCTGAGTCGCCCGAATTTGGGTATCTGTGATCCTCGTCACAGCACAAAACAACTGTTTTAGTACAATTTAGTGGCTCCGGGTTCGCTATTGGCCCGGGCAACACTGTCAATCCCGGGGGGGTCTTGATGCGCGGAATTATTGAATTGCGCGGCGCGTTTGCTGCCGTTGCGGTGTTTTCTGTCTTTGCTGCCGGGTGTAATGATGGCACCGTCCAGCAAATCATCAATCCTGACGGCGTTGAAATCACGCTGTCCGGTGACGGCGTCATCCAGGGTGCCATCACCCTGGACGGATTGGGTGCCTGCGAAGGCCTGACCGTGACACTGGCAGGCCCGGCACTGGCCACCGACACGACCACCGGTGCCGGCGGTGCCTTTGAAGTCAGCGGCCTGGCCGCCGGTGCCTACCAACTGCAGGTTAATGCCGAAGGCTACGCCCCCTACAACGAGACCATCATCTACGATGCCACTGAGCCCCTTGGCCTGGGCGAACTGACGCTCACCGTCGAAACCGTCCCCGTCGCCGGAACAGTCACCCTGGACGACGGCCAAAACCCTGCCGGCAGCGCCGTAGCGCTCACCGGCACCGCCAGCACCGAAGCCCCCACCGGTGCG
>JBFJWU010000246.1:0-5426 GCA_041623475.1 bacterium
ACGCAGTCAAGCTGCCACCGCAGATCGGATCGACGGCAATCATTACCGCGCGCGCCTCGTTCGGTCCCTGCTCGCCCCGAACTGAAGCAGACCTGGCGCGTTTTATTGTCCGACGCCTGGGCGTGTCGTGAAAAGACTCTTCAGCTGGCTCGGGTTTGCAATTCTCAGGGTTTCCCTGATGCTGTTGCGCAGCACGGACCTGGAACGGGCAAGGCGCAAGGGACGGGCCCTGGGTCGTATTGCCTGGCACCTGGATCCGAAATGGACCCGACTGGCTGCCCGACAGGCAACCGAACGATTGGACCATCCCGATCCTCAAACATTGATTAACGAAAACTACCAGCACTACGGGCAGGTCCTTGCTGAGCTGGCTTGTATCGATGGAATCATTCGCGACGCGAAATCAATCTACCGAATTGAAGGTTCCAGTAACGCTGAGGCGCTGGCTAATGGCGGGCTGCTGGTCACCGGGCATATCGGCAACTGGGAAGCGGTTGCACCTGCCCATACGAGCCACTATGGACCGATGCACGCGCTGGTCAAACCGGTCCACAATCCCTTTGTCGACCGGTGGATCAACGACATCAGGCTGCGAACGGGTGTCCATCCCGTTGTGACCCGTAATAATGCCAGTCATATCCTCAAATTGTTGAAGTCAGGCGAGACAGTGTGCGCGCTGGTCGACCAGAACAGCCTGTATCACGAAGGGGTTTTCGTGCCCTTTTTTGGCAAGCCTGCCTGCACCCACTATGGTCCGGCGATGCTGGCCGCGCGCAGCCGTGTCCCGGTCGTTCCCGCATTTGCCGTCCGCGAACCGGGAGGATTCCTGATCCGCTATGGTTCGCCGATTGAACCTACGGGATCAAGGGACCTGAGGGCCACAACCTGGACAATTACCGCCCGGATCGTAGAATTCCTCGAGAGTATCATCCGTCAATACCCGGAGCAATGGTTCTGGGTACACAAACGCTGGCGAAATCAGCCCCGTGCTGATGTCGAAGCCTGGAAGTACGGGCCAGACGGGCCCGGTTGGGTTCGGGAACTGGCGATTCGCCGGCCAGACGACCGCCAATCGGTCTGATTACTCTATTTTTTTTCGGAAAATCAGATCCTCTTCTTCGAAAAAACTGGACAAATAGGACTGCAGCAAAAACGGTCGGGTGGAAACTGTGAACAAAAATGACAACATGGGCGAAGATCGGATCGCCGATGCAATATCGATAAATTTGAACGCAACGCCGATCGAGTCGGTCGGATTTTCCACCATATGCCATGTCCAAGGTGGAAAAAACAAGACGTCTCCCGGCTCCAGGACAATCTCATATGGACTGGCAAAGTGGTAAAGGCAATCTTCGTCGTCTGAGAGTGCGCGCGGATCTGTGTTTGAGTAGAAATAATTTGTCCGGCTCGCCCGTACATTCAAAAACATTCGGTCAGCAACCGGGTAAAACGTCCATTTTTTACGCCCCCAACACTGGACGAATACTGTATTCTGCACCGCCGAGTGGATCGGTGTATCGGTTCCGGAAGCGCCCATGAACATGTAATATCGTTGCTGCAGATTGACAGATTTCTTGAATCTGGTCAGCCACGCGTCATCAAAGTCTTCGCGTAAAATCGATTGCTGATCGACCATCCGGGAAAATTTTAGATATTTCTTGCTTCCTGACCGAAGCAGGTCAATGTAATCTGACAGAGGTACCGATTCGAAATCCTGGTCGCTGGCTTTACTCTTGAGGCCGGGATTGTTGAATAATGTGACCTGGACATCGCCGAAATTTGCCTTGAAGTAGTCCAGCGACCACTCCTGCACACAGGGCCAGGCACCGGCCGCACCGCGATACACCCTTACCTCGGACGGATGCGACAGTTCAGCCGGAAACATACCGGGGCCAAATTCGCGGACTGTCAAATAGTTGCCGACTTGGTCCGAGCTAAACTGTGACGCGATTCGCTGGCGCCAGCGACTTTCAATTCTCCCGATTGATTTCGAATACAAATTCTGACCAAAAAGATGCTCAGTCAACAGGAAAAGATTAAAGATTCCCATCCAGTAACGCGGAGGCATTTCAGTTTCTTTGGCCACAGTACGTTTTACCCCGAACGCCGGTTTCGTCGCCAAATTGCCCCCCGTGGAAGAAGACGCCCGGAGATGTCAGTACGTTGCGATTGTCGGCCCCAGGGCCTAGGCTTAATAGTGGGTGAGATGTCAGGGGGATTCTTCGTGGGCGACCGATTGGGAAAAGCATCAGGAACTGGCTGCAAGTGCCAACAGGTAACGTTGCCTGCGGTACTGATTATTCTGACCTCAGCTCTATTCCTGCCAAATGTATATTCTCCCGTCATCGAGTTCCTCTGGACAGATTTTGCGAAAATCGAGATCGCAGCTAGTCCGGAACGTGTCTGGTCGGTACTGTCAACGCCCGGAATCCTCCAAAAAACCCATCCCTTCTGCAGGGCCAACCCCGTCGACAAATGGCCAGGGCCAGGATCGGTTGACTACGTACATTATTACGGGGGCACCACCATGATTCGACGGATCACCGACTGGCACGAGGGCAGCGGATTTGATCTGGTCATCGACGATGTCAAAAACCAGCTGGAAAAATTTGATGTGTCCTGGCGAGTATCTGCGTCGGAAAACAATTCCACCCAGTTGTCGATTCGACTTACACCTTCTGACGTGCCCATACGATCGTGGCATCTGCCGTGGATTCTTATGTGGCGATACCAGTCGGCCAGTTACCTGCCACCGTTACTTGCCGGATTCAAATACTACATTGAAACGGGACACCCCGTCACGAAAAATCAGTTTGGCCCGCATTCGCTGTCACCCGCATCGCCTGAGGAAGATTGATTGGCAGGCGGCCGTGTGTTGGACCCCGTCCTCGCTAACCGCCCCGTGGTGCTGAGATATACAGGTTGGCAACGCACATTTCATCGTCCGTGCCCTCACCCCAATTGACGTCGATCGGTTCTTTTTGGATGCCGTCGACGATGGGCTGGTTGCCTGGGCTGTTATCCCACGTACACGCCACGTACAACTTGTCGCCCGGATAAAAGCGGACCGGCGTGGCGAAAGTATAGACAAATTGCCAACCAAAGTCCCAGTCCGGAACCCAAAGCAACAGGTCTTCTGTCCCATCGGCACGGATAATCTTGACTTCGCCGCTTTTGCCCAGTGCATGCAGGTGCAGCAGGATCGAATATATTTCAAAACCGTTTTCTGTTGTAACATCAGGCGCAAACGTTGAAAAGAAACCTTCGGGTTCTCCCTGGGCAATGTGCGTCACTGGCGATTCGCCGGCCGGAATATCCATGTTGCGAAAAGTAGGCCAGGAAACGTCCAGCCACGGCGCGAACGATGCCTGGTGCTCGACCGAGTCTGTAACTTTGAACCGCACCGCCGTCCGGTCCGGCTGCGGATTGATCGACGTGGTGTTGTAATGCATCTGCAGGACAACTTTTGAGCCCGGCCGAACCTGGATCCCGGTGCCTGCAGGAAAATCCCCGGAACCCATTCCCGGGACCCATTGGCCGAGCTGCAATGCTGGAATCTGGTCGTTTTCGCCTGCGGGCCCACCATAGCAGGTATAGCCGATCCCAGGGTCATCGGCGTCATACTGTTCGACCAAACCGACGGCGTCCTGCAAATCTGCAAGCCCGTCTGGCGGAATCAGGTAGACCGCTATGTGGTGCGCCTGCTCGACGACATCGGGGTCGGCGTCCATACCAGTTACGTAGACCGTTGTTTCTTCCGGCCAGTCAAAGACGAAACAGTGATAATCATCCGGGGACTGCTCCGGGGTATATGGCTCGGGAATCCTTAGTTCCAGATCCACTCGGTCAAGTTCGGCAAGAACATGTGTCCCGTGCTCCGGTTCGTTACCCGGGTCCCCTGGCTGGCCCGCGTTCAATGCCCAGTCAACGATCACGTTGACCTGCTCATCGGTCAGGGAGTTGTCGTTTTTATATTCGTACTGTACCGCCGCAGAATCGGCCCCCCAGGGCGGCATCAACCGGTTGGCAACATTAAACGCAATGGCCTCGCGAAACTGGTCTACCCCGGCGTGATGATCCAGGGCGAACGGCGCCAAGCCACCCGCCTGGTGACAGCCGATGCAGTTCTCGTCAATAATCGGCTTGACATGTTCGTAGTAGGTCAATTCAGACCGAGGCGTATCCGTAGTTCCCAGACAACCTTCGACAACAAGTATCAGTACCAAGTAAACCGCAGTTCGCGTCACAAAATTTCTCCACCATCCCCACTGTTGCAGCGACAGCCTAACAAATGTTAGGTTTATACTGCAATTTCCATGACGGCAGCAAAACAAGGATACATCATGCGACGCTCCGGGGTGCCACCGCTTGAGTTTTTGTCTGCCTGCGCAGCCGCGCTGGTGATCACGGGGTGTGGCCAATCCGCTGTTGACAGCCCCGTGGATGCTCGTCTTGATGCAACCCAGTTCACGCCGTCTGCGACCCGACAGGTTTTTGCCCAACCGGAACTGGTCATTTCGCCGGGCACAGAGGTTATGCAGTGCTGGGTAGTCGACTGGACACCCGATGAAGATATCTACATTCGTGCGTTCAAGGGGCATCAGGCACTGGGTGGGCATCATGTAGCGGCGTTTTCCTCGGCGTTTCCCAGAGAACCCGGTGCCACATTTGACTGCACGGACAACGAGGACATGGTTTCATTGTCTCCGTTGATCCTGCCCGATCCTGAAGGCGAAAACCTGCTGCCGCCTGGATTTGCGGTGCGACTGCCTGCCAAAACGAACATCGTCATCCAGTCCCATTACCTGAATACAACTGACCGGGACATGCTGGTGTCCGACATCGCCGAATTCGTTATTTATGGCGGCAGTGAACCGCCTACTGTTGCCAGCTATCTGATCATGAACCACGGCGAGTTTGAACTATCGCCGGGCGTGACTTCAACCACGCTGGAATGCGACATGGAAACCGACGTCAGCCTGATGCTGATGCTGGGCCATATGCACGAACACGGGACGAGCATGTCGGTGACCCGGGAACGAAATGGCAACTCCGACATCCTGTACGGGATTGATCAATGGACCGTTGACCTGCGTGACCAGCCCGTTGTCAAAAAATATGCAAACGATGAGCCGCTCCGGCTCGTCGCTGGTGACCACCTGGCCCTGACCTGCAATTACGACAACCGGACAGAAGGACCGCTGAAATTCCCCGAGGAAATGTGCACGATGGTGTCGTATTACTATCCAGCCCGATTTGAGCCGCCGGCCCTGCCCAACGGCCTGATCTTCTGCGACAACTGACCCGTGGCCACCAGCGGCTGGCGGCCACGCCAGACGACTACAATTTGGGGCGCATCTTGTGGATCAGGTGCGTCGTATAGTTCCCCATTCGGAACTCCGGGTCATCCAGCAATTCGGCCAGGA
>JBFJWU010000247.1:0-5415 GCA_041623475.1 bacterium
GCGGCACGGACGCCACGGGACAAACTGGCCGTGCTGACGACGGTCCTCAGCGAATCGGCCCACAGCGCCGGCGTTGCCCTGGTGCCCAAATGGAGCCAGGGTCGACTGGCCCGCGCCGAGGTTGTCCCCATGGGGGCCGGCCGCGTGCTGTTCCTGTGGGTGACGCAACGCGGGACCGTCTACCATCGGCACCTGCAGTTGTCCGATTCGATGTCGGCAGAACGGGCCGAGACGCTGGAACGCATCCTCAATATCGAATACCAGGGCCAGACGTTTGACGAGGTCACCAGCCGCATTCGCGAAGACCTGCAGCGCCTGAAACATGAATATGACGAATTCGTCGAAAAGCTGCTGGCCGGTGCCGAGTCTGACGAGTCCGGGGTGATTATCGAAGGGTTAAACCGGGTGATCGAGCAACCCGAGTTTGGTGATATCGATTTCCTGCGGCGCCTGTACGATGCGTTTGAAGATCGGCACCGGTTGTTCCTGCTGCTGGACCGGATCTCCCATTCGGGAGGCCTGCAGGTATTGCTGAACGAGGACACCGGCTTTGCCGACCTGAACGGGATCGGCCTGGTGGCGGCGCCGTTTGGTGCGTCCGAAGCATCCCAGGGCTCGATCGGCCTGTTCGGGCCATCGCGGATGCCATACCCGCAGATCCTTGGGCTGGTAAAGTATGCGTCGGACGTGCTGAGCGACGCGCTCGCCGAGGGCAGCGACGATGGACCTGCAACGGATTAACGAAAGTTGATTGATCATGATTGATGACGACAATTACGATTCAGACGGCGTCGGTGTGCCGGACGACCCGGATTCCCCCAGTGGTGCCCATGAATTGTCCATGGACGATGCCATGGACCCGGATGCCGTGCTCAAGGAAATCCTCTCGGGTCGGGCCGATGCCGGCGAAGCTGCAGCCGACACACCAGCAGCGGCAGGCGGTGCCGGTGGCGTTGATTCTGCGGCCTACCAGGAGCTGAATGAAAAGTACCTGCGGTCGCTGGCAGACCTGGAAAATTTCCGAAAACGGCACCAGCGGACATCGGTCGAATATCGCAAGTTCGGACACGAAAACGCGATCCGCGAACTGTTACCGGTCCTGGACAACCTGGAACGGGCCGTGTCGGCGTCCGGTGATGCCGCGTCCGAAGGCCTGACCCAGTTTATCGAAGGCGTCCGGATGATTGTCGGCCAGTTCCACAACGCCCTGCGCGGCCTGGGTGTCGAACCGGTCCCTGCCGACGGGAAAATATTTGACCCGGAACTCCACGAAGCCGTCCAGGAAGTATCGCTGCCGGACCAGCCCCAGAACGGGATTGTCCAGGTGCTCGAAGCCGGTTACAAGCTGCACGAACGCCTGATTCGCCCGGCCAAGGTCGTTGTCAACAAGATCAGTGGCGATGCAGCGGCAGCGCCGCAGCCGGCCGAGGCCGATGGCGATGACGAGCCAATGGACATTACCCCGGACGATATGGCGGTTGCCGGCGACAGTGCAGCCGACCCGGACACCGATTCGGGCGAACCAACGCCCCCAGCGCCTGAACCCGGCGAATAACCGGGATCCTGGCCGGGGCCGCCGGACAGGCACCCGGCCGTCCGGGCGGTGACGATGATGCCCGCAGCCAATATCGAACGATTCCTGGAACCGCTGATTGCGGTGGACACGACGTCCAGTGCTGATCCCGCTGCGGATCGTGATGCCAGGCCCGGCGTCGAACTGTGGCAGCAACTGGCCGCCGGCATTGGCGCGACGACTACCATCTACGACAATCCCCTGCGACCGGATAAACCGGTTGTCGTCAGCGATGTCGGTGATGGCAGCCCGGCCGTCGTGTTGGCTGGTCACCTGGATACGGTGCCCGCTGCGGTTGCCCAGTGGTCCAGCGACCCCTGGACCCTGGCCCGCCATGGCGACCATTGGACCGGGCTGGGTGTGGCGGACATGAAGGGCTTTTTCGCCGTCGGCCTGGCGGTCCTCCAGGATCTTGCCGGCCGGTTAAGCGGGGCGGTGCGGTTTGTTGCCACGTTTGACGAGGAATCCGGTATGGAAGGGGCGCGGGCCCTGGGGCAGGTGGTTGTGCCCCCCGATGCGACCGTGATCCTGGGCGAGCCCACCGGCAGCGGCCGCTGCTGCGGGTCCAAGGGGATCTCGGTGTTTCACGTCAATATCACCGGCGAGGGCGGCCACGCCAGCCTGATGCCCCGGCCCGCCGCGGCGGTCGACGGCACCCGTCACATCCTCAACCAGCTGGCTGACTGGCAGCAGAACCACGCCCCCGGGGTCGGGGATGATCGCTTTGAACCGCCAATGCCGTCCTGTAACGTCGGCCGCATTGCCGGCGGTGACATCTTTAACCGGATCGCCCCGGCGGTGGACCTGGACCTGGAGTTCCGGCTGTTGCCTGGTTTCGACGACCGGGCGGCGCGCGCGGTCCTGGACCGGGCCGCCGATTCGGCCCAGCAGGCGACGGGCGTCCGCGTCCAGTTCGACAACCGCTTTGCGATCCCGCCGTTTGCCGGCGGGCAGCTGGATGAACAGGGTACTGGCGGCGTGTCGTTTGCGACCGAAGCGGCTTTCCTGGCGGCGGCGGGGCAGCCGCTGACGATCTGGGGACCGGGCGAGATCCAGCAGGCCCACGTGGTCGACGAACAGCTGTCGATCGCTGCAACCGAACGTTTTGCGGACGAACTGGCGCAATTTCTGTTAAAGGTATGTGGATGAATTCGCATACCGAACAATTTTCCGCCAGCTTTTTCGAGGCCGCGCCCTACCTGTTGACCGCCCAGGGGCAGCACACGGTCCTCTGGCTGGATGCGGACCTGCCGCTGGAGCGCGCCCCGGGCCTGGCCGAGGAGATTTCGATCCTCCACGCCCTGGGTGTATCCGTCTCGGTGGTCCTGGACGGTTATCCGGATATTCGCGATACGGTCAGCCCCGACGATGCGGCGACCGCGATTGCGACGGCGCACGAGCGCTTGCAGCAATGGATGGAGCTGCTGTCCCGCGGCTGGGTCGGGGTCCCGGACCGGGCGTATCGGCTGTCGGTCGTGACCGGCAATTTCCTCCAGGTGCGGCGACCGGGTGCCGCCAACGGCATCGACACCGGCAACCTGGGAATAGTGGCCGGCGTTGATCGCGACCGCGTCGCCGAGCTGCTCAAACAGGGGCACGTCCTGCTGGTGACCGGCTCGCAGACGGGTGGGGCGGGTGCGGCCCTGTGGGTGCCGCCCCTGGACCTGGCCAGCGTCTACGCGATCCAGTCAGGCGCGCCCAAACTGGTACTGGTGTGCGAGGGCCTGCCGCTGTCGGACCAGCCGACCGAGCTCCAGCCGGACCAGGTCCGGGCCGTGGCCGCCGATGCCGAGCCCCGGCGGGCCCGGGTGTTGACCGCCGCCGCCGATGCGGCCGACGGTGGTGTTGGCCGTGTCCATATCGTCAACGGCAAGGTTCACGGCGCGTTGTTAACCGAGCTGTTGAGCCGCAAGGGCAGTGGCACGCTGGTGACCAGCCTCGGTGCCGAACAGATCGTCCCCGCCACCGCCGATGAACTGGGCGAACTACTGGCCCTGGTCAGCCGGTTTGAACCCGAAGGGCTGCTGGCGGCCCGGACCCGGGATACGATCGAAGCCGGCCTGGATGACTTTCGGTTGCTCAAGATCGACGGCCGGATTGCCGCCTGTGCGGCGTTGCGGCGGTTCCCCGATGCCGGGGCAGCATTGGTCGAATCGGTGGCCGTACACCCGGAGTTCCAGTCCGAGGGCCTGGGGACTCGCCTGGTCAAGACGCTCGAGCGCGAGGCCGCCTCGGCCGGTTGCCCCCACGTCTGGGCCTACACCACCAATGCCGAGGACTGGTTCCGGTCGCTGGGCTATGCCCGCTCGGGGGTAGATGTGCCCGCACCGGTGCAGCAGGCGGGCCAGCCAGGTCGTGGATCGGTACTGATGTCGAGGATCGTCAACCCGGGCGAGCGGACAACGACCTAGGGACGGGTGCCGACGGCTAACCGCCGGCGGCCTGCAGCAGGTAGTAGAACCAGCCGGCAAAGCCGGCCAGCAGGACCCAGTTGCCCCATTCGCGATGGACAAAGATTACGCGCTGCAGGTTCCAATGATGGTCGGCGGGCTCGTACGTCGACAGCCGGGGAACCAGGCGCGGAACCCGCTGGAAAAACGCCATGACCTCTTCGCCGAACTGTTCCAGCAGAAAGCCTTCTTCCTGTTCGATCTTGCGCAGGTAGATGGGGAAAAAGACCAGCGGATACAGGCCCACCAGCACGATGTTGCCGCCCATCAGGGTCAGGCCGAATCCCAGCAGGAAACTGCCCAGGTACAGCGGGTTGCGAACGACACTGTAGGGGCCGGTCGTCGCCAGTTGTTCGTTCTTGAACAGGTAGCCGCTGGACCAGGTGCGGATGCCTTCACCGGCAAATGCCACCGCGAACCCCAGCCACCAGGCGGCGGCATTGGGGTAATGGAAAAAAAACACGATCGTCAAATAGATCGTGCCGACAAATACGCGTTTCTTGGCAAGCAGGTCAAGCATCTGGGTTGGCGCTTATTGTATCAACGGATCAGCTGATGATACTGCTGGTCGACTGGATCAGCGTCAGGAACTCGGTCCGCGTCCGCGCATCATCACGGAACGAACCGCGCATCGCACTGGTCACCATCGACGCTTCTTCGCTGCGGACCCCGCGCATGGCCATGCACAGGTGCTGGGCGTTGATCGCCACGGCGACCCCTTTGGGCTCCAGGATTTCCTCGATAATATCGGCGATCTGCTGGGTCATCCGTTCCTGGACCTGCAGGCGGCGGGCAAACATCTGCACCAGGCGCGGGATCTTGGACAGGCCGACGACCTTGCCGTCGGGGATATAGGCGACAAACGCCTTGCCGAAAAACGGCAGCATATGGTGCTCGCACAGGCTGTAAAACTGGATGTCGCGGACGATGACCATTTCGTCATAGTCGATTGTAAAGACCGCATCGTTCAGGATATCGGTGGGGTTGGCGTCATAACCGGCCAGCAGTTCGCGGTACATCCGGGCGACCCGGTCGGGGGTTTTCTGCAGCCCCTCGCGCTCGGGGTTTTCGCCGACTTCGGTCAGGATCCCGTGGACCAGTTGCTCCAGCTTTTCGTTGCTCATGCGGATGTTCCTTCGGCTTCAAAGCGATTATTGCGTGTTTCGGCGACTTCGACCTTGACCAGTCGCGGTCCGTCGGCCGGCAGCCGTTCCTGGATCTGCTGGTGCAGGAACTGCACCACGTGCTCGGTTGTTGATGGATGTGCCTGGAAAAACCCGACATCACGGTCCAGGTATTTGTACGCCACCAGCTCCAGTGCGGATTCGACCGACCCGTCCAGGTCCGCCAGGTCCATCACCATGCTGGTCCGGTCGTCCAGCGGGCCCTCGA